>JAUXUR010000059.1 GCA_030680745.1 Alphaproteobacteria bacterium | reverse complement strand
TCCTTCCAATGTCCATTGACTATACATATTTTAAGACACAGATACACGTAATTTTGTATTATTACGTGACGGCGCGTCAGCAAATAAACGTAATCTATTCAACTTTCTTATAAATAACGTCTTCCTTCTTTTTTTCCATGATTTAAATAATGTTTTGTAGCCCAATTCTTTTTTTCTTCATCTGAAGTAAAATACTGATCGGCATAATTTTGCAGATCTGGATACAAACTAAGATATATTACGGGATTAAAATCTGCTGGGAGCGGCTCTAAATATGCTCTTCCTTCATTTCTTCCATGATTTATATAATGTTCTGTAGCCTTATCCATTTTATCTTCATCTGAAGGAAGCCGACTATATCCATTTTGCAGATCTGGATACAAACTAAGATATACAACAGGATTAAAGTTTTCTGGCAATAATCCACTATCGTCTATATAGAACAAACGGTGCATCTCACCTTCAAGAATATCTATTTGTTTAAAATTCCCCGATTCCATATGTGACAATATTCGCCCTGAAAGTACTAATCCTTTTTGAAAAAGAACCTCTGATTCTTGTCTTAATTCCTCTAGCATTTCTAAAAAGAACGCTCTTATACGATTTAATAAATGAATTTTTAGTTGATTTCCTAAAAACACAACATTATTATATCCAGCAACTTCTGCTTCTTTTATATTCTGTAAAAATTCTTTATATTTTCCTGTTTCTAAATCATAATCTTCATCTTCACCTTCATCAATAAGTGTTGCTTCAAGAATCTCAGTATAAAGCTGATTAAGACGTTGTGTTATTTCTTCTTCTCTGTTTGCATGAAGCGAAGATATATTTATAAAAATTGCAAAAGCAATTAAAGTTATTTTTTTCATTTTATCTCTTTCTATTCTAGATATTAAATTTAAAACACATATTTCATTACTGAATATGCGAAAAAACAATGTATCAAATTACTTTTATTAAAGCAACAGTAAAGAATACTATGTTTTTATCTGTTTTAAGAAAGAGTTTTTATTTATTTATATTTTATTTATAAAATTAATTTTATTAAAACATACAATCTCTTACATAAAAAAAGGGAGGCATAACCCCCCTTCCTTCTACCTATAGTCAATAGACTTGAGAAGTAGACAAGGAACAACGAACGAAGTGTATCCTTATATACATGAGTAAAGCGTGACGATGTATCCTTCCAATGTCCATTGACTATACATATTTTAAGACGCAGACGCACGCAATTTTGTATTATTACGTGTTGGCGTATCGGACAAAATTTGACGTAAAACGTAATGAAGGATGCCTCCATTTTCGAAATACTTCACTTCATCTTCTGTGTCAATGCGACATAAAAGTTGAATCGTTTCTTTTTGTCCATTGGGTCTTGTGATTGTGAACGTAACATCCATTTTAGGGCTTAAGCCTTTTTCAATGCCTATCACATCAAACACTTCATCGCCTGTTAGTTTTAAACTGAGGCGACTTGCATTATTTTTGAACTCAAGGGGCAATATACCCATACCAATAAGATTTGAACGGTGAATACGCTCAAAACTTTCAGCGATTACGGCTTTAACGCCTAAAAGCATCGTGCCTTTTGCTGCCCAATCACGCGATGACCCTGTGCCATATTCTTTACCCGCAATCACAACCAAAGGAATATGTTGCGCTTGATATTTCATCGACGCATCGAAAATGGACATTGTGTCATTACCCGGTACAAAGCGCGTGATACCACCGGTCGTCCCTGGCGCCATCTCGTTCTTCAAACGAATATTGGCAAAAGTGCCGCGTACCATTATTTCATCATTACCACGTCTTGCACCATAAGAATTGAAATCAAGCGGTGTAATGTTGCGATCTGTCAAATACTTACCAGCTGGTCCGTCTTTTTTAATACTGCCTGCAGGCGAAATATGATCAGTCGTAATGCTATCACCCAAAATAGCTAAAGCACGTGCCGATTTCACGTCTTTAATCGCATTTGGACTTAAGCCCATTTGATCGAAATAAGGTGGATTTTTGACATAAGTACTTTTTTCGTCCCAAACATAGGTCACGTCTTTTGGAATTTGAATCGCTTGCCATTCTTTATCGCCTTCAAACACATGCGCGTAGCGATCCCTAAACATTTGTGGCGTTAAAGATTGTTGAATGGTCTCTTCAATTTCTTTTTGACTTGGCCAAATATCTTTCAAATAAACAGGTTTCCCTGATTGATCCAATCCCAAAGGCTCTTTCGTGATATCAGAACGCATCGTTCCTAACAAAGCATAAGCCACCACCAATAAAGGAGATGCTAAATAATTGGATTTTGATTGTGGATGAATACGCCCTTCAAAATTTCTATTGCCCGACAGAACAGAGGCAACCATGAGATCTTGATTTTCAATAGCTTTCGCAATTTCTGGTTTTAAAGGACCAGAATTCCCGATACAGGTTGTGCAACCATAACCAACTAAGTTAAAGCCTAATTTATCAAGATCTTTATCTAATTTGCTTGCACTTAAATAATCACTCACGACTTTAGAACCGGGTGCAAGCGATGTCTTAACCCAAGGCTTTACATTCAAGCCTTTTGCAAGTGCTTTACGCGCCAAAAGACCCGCGCCGACCATCACCGATGGATTCGAAGTATTTGTACAGCTTGTAATCGCTGCAATCACAACATGCCCATCTTGAAGAGCATAATTTTGACCTTCAACTTGAACACTTCTAACTTTACCGTCGGATACTGATTCTTTAAACATTGTATCAAAAGATGCAGGGGCTGCTTCAACATCAACACGATCTTGTGGACGTTTAGGTCCTGCCATCGATGATTTTACGTTCGCTAAATTGAGTTCAACAATTTCAGTAAATATTGGATCTTGACTTGTTTCATCGCGCCACAAACCTTGCGCTTTAGCATAGGCTTCAACAAGTTTTACGCGTTGTGCGTCACGACCGGTAAATTCTAGATATTTAATTGTTTCTTGATCAATGGGGAAGAAACCACACGTCGCGCCATATTCAGGCGCCATATTCGCAATCGTCGCACGATCCGCTAATGGCAAAGACGCTAACCCCGAGCCAAAAAACTCAACAAATTTGCCGACAACACCTTTAGAACGTAAAATTTGAGTGACCGTCAAAACAAGATCAGTGGCCGTCGTGCCTTCAGGCAATGCGCCTGTTAGTTTAAAGCCAATAACTTCAGGAATAATCATGGAAATTGATTGACCGAGCATGACAGCTTCGGCTTCAATCCCACCAACACCCCAGCCTAAAACAGCTAAACCATTAACCATTGTCGTATGACTATCAGTACCCACAAGCGTATCAGGATAGGCGACTTGATTTTGGCTGCCTTCTTCGTGGGCGGTCCACACAGTTTGCGCTAAATATTCCAAATTAACTTGGTGGCAAATGCCTGTTCCTGGTGGTACAACGCGGAAATTATCAAAGGCTTGTTGACCCCATCTTAAAAAGGCATAACGTTCTTTATTGCGTTGATATTCAAAATGCACATTTTGTGCGAAAGAATCACTCGTCCCATAATTATCAACCATCACCGAATGATCGATCACAAGATCAACGGGCGTCATAGGATTAATATGCGTTGGATCGCCACCAAATTTTTTCACAGCATCACGCATCGCTGCTAAATCAACAACAGCTGGCACACCTGTAAAATCTTGCATCAATACACGCGCCGGCATAAAGGAAATCTCGTGATTCGAGGATTTCTTTTTTGTCCACGCTTTAAAAGCATTAATATCAGCATCTTTGACATGCGTGCCATCATAATGGCGAATTAAATTTTCAAGTAATACTTTCAATGACACAGGAAGACGATTGATGTCAGGATCATTTAAAGACGCTAAACTGTAATACGTATAGGAAGTATTTCCTACTTTAAGAATTTGCCTGGCTTTGGCTTTGGGATCTGACACTTTGTTCCTCCTGATAAGATTAATGGACATTTGATTCTTTTATGCGCTATTTTAGGTAAAATTACACAATCATACAAGTGCTGATGTTAGACATTAAAAATCTTTGCTTTTTCAGAGGCATGCAACGCATCCTTCGAAATATTTCTTTTACACTTAATAAAAGTGAGGCCCTTCTTATAAAAGGTGCCAATGGATCTGGCAAAACAACCCTTTTAAAATTAATTGCGGGTTTGCTGGAGCATGAGGACGACACAATTCATTGGCAAGGCCATAGAATTAAAGAAAACAATGTTCATTATTTTGGTCATTCTTTGCCTGTGGACATTGAACTTACAGGCTATGAAATGCTTCGTTTTTGGCTTAAAATCTCAAACCATCGATTCAAAAAAAAGCAAATTGAAGATCATTTGAGTGCGTTTAAAATCAATGCGAATGATTTCATTCGAACTTATTCGCAAGGCCAAAAAAAACGATTGTTTTTAGCCTATTATTTAAATTCAAGCCACAGACCTATTTGGATTATGGATGAAATTTTCACCAATTTAGATCAAGAGGCATCTGATATTTTGAAAGACGCTATTATGAAACATCTTGAAGCGGGGGGTGTGGCGATACTTTCAACCCATGAGAAGATTGGGTTAGAGGGATGTCGGGAATTGGTTTTGTAAAACCAAAACAACCATTTTAAATAAAAAACAAATTCAAAAATTTTTTTATTAAAATCTACAACCTATTAAAAAATAAACATACCACTTTCAAAAAAATAAAAAACCCAGTATTTTTTACGGGTATTTTTTTTAAAAGTAATTTGATATTTTATTATCTGTTAAATTTAATAATAACTGAATCTAAATTTAACATTATAAATTAACATGTAAAACAGAAAGACACTAAAATGAAAAAAATTATCTTACTTATGCTTCTTGCATTTTCTAGCACAGACCTTGTCCATGCTACTTTATTAGATGATAAAATAATTGAACATAGGAATATTATCACTCAAATGAGCGACAATATATTAGGCAATGCACCAAACCATAATTTACATCTAATGCTTAAACAACAATTAGACGTAATTTGGAATGAAATAACTCTTCTTTCAAGAGAAGAATCTATAACGTTACAGAATATTGCTGACACACTTGGAAAAATGAACAATCAAAGCAACTGGATGAATACTCGACATAAGAACACAATCGATGCATTACATAACACATTGATAAATTTCTATGCCGCAAATAACACCCTTCATGAAATGAAAGCAATGCAAATACACACAGATACTTTAGGAACATGGGCACGTGATTTCATAACAAAATAATTAAGAAAGAAAAATATTTTCTTAATTATCTTACAATACCTAAGACAAGATAATCTTAAAATCTATCTTGTCTTAGGGTTACATGATTTTAAGACAGATTCTGAACATCCACAGCAAACTCACTTTGTTGAAACAAAACAAGGTCTTTTTTAATCATTTTTTAAAATCGTCGCTACACATATTCCAATCGACGATATCAACTTTAAATAAGGCATCATCATTTTATACTATAAGTCTAATATAAAAAATATTTAACTCACTCTTCCCCAGAAGAGTCGTCTTCAAAATTTTCTGTGTCATCACCTAAATCATCACTCTCTGAAGTATCGCCAGGAAAACTTGAAAAAGATAATGAATCAACAGATACTTGAAAAGGCGTTTCAATTTGATCATCTTCGTCTTCACCATGATCACCAAGCTCTTTTTTCAGAACATTTTTAATCTTTTTACCAATTTCGTCAGGCACTAAAGAACGCTGATGAAGTGTTTCAAACAATGGAACAAGCGCACCTGTTTTACAATCCCCATGATTTGGCATCGTGATAGGTTTCATATCTTCTCCAAAAATCATCACATGAGAACCATGACCTCTTTGCACATTAAAAGTTAGTCCCATTCTTGTCACCATGGATTCTATTTGTTCTGGGCGCCATTTTAATTTCGCAAGCGATTTCACGCGACTTAAAAAGGTTTTCGCTTTTTTTCCACCCCGAAGCATTGTCGACATAAAACCTGGCATAAAAACTGAGGCATGATTATAAGCAGATCTTAATGAAGAACCAGCATGATCTAATTTTTTAGAATCAATTTTTTTTAATTCTTGACTAGACGATGATTCTATTTTTTTGCTTTCTAAAAAAGCAGCCTCTTTTAAAGAATTGTCTTTTTTTGTTTTTTTCTTTTCTTTCTTTGGCGCAAGAGTCTTCAGATAGCTTCGTGCGCTTTGCACAATATCAGAGCTCTTAACAAGAGGCATACTCATCTCAAAAGAAGCATTCGACGACGAACTGGAAGTATTAATAGTTTGATCTGGAGACGTTTCAAACACTTTTTGGGCTTTTAAAATTAGACTTGGCGTAGAGATGGAAGATGAAGAAGAGCTGCTGGATAAAACAGTATTTCTGTCTTTTGTCTTCTTTTTTTTCGGGGCTTTTGAAACTACATTTCGCACGGAGGAAGATGAACTTGAAGAAGAGCTGTTGGATGAAACAACATTTCTGTCTTTTGTCTTCTTTTTTTTTGTGGCTTTTGGAACTAGATTTCGTACAGAAGAAGATGAACTTGAAGAAGAGATGTTGGATGAAACGGCTTTTAAAACAACGCTCGACTCATAGGAAGATGAACTTAAATAAGAACTGCAAGATGAAGAACTACTAGAAGGTTTAGTATTAAAATTTGTAATGGAATCAATTAAATTCTTTATTTCAAGAAAGTTATTATTTAAATCATCAAGATACTGTTTTAAAATTTTCTTTCTATTCCATTTATCACAACAAACATCTACATTTTTAATTGAATTTATTAATTCTAAAGAAATATTAACATTACTTAAAATATTATCAAGCCCTATTTTGTTTGTAATATCTTTAAAAATTATAGAAATACTAAAATCCATATTACGTTCTAAATTTCCTAATAATCCATTGAAATATTTAACATCATTATTTTTATCTTTTCTATTTATATTCAAATCAAATAATTTTAATTGTAACATCATATCTCTAGAAGGGTTATTTATTTTAATATTTACTGAAATTGCATGATACAAATAATCAAATTTTTTAGAAAGATCATATGCGACTTCATAAAGATCCGAAACCTTAGCAAAGTCCATAATAACGTTATAAATATTTGCAAAAACAAAGGCCAAATCAGGATTCTTTTTTATGATATTAGAATCATCAGTTAATATATCCTTAAAAACACCTTTTTTTTCTAAATTGTTTAAAAGCCCTATAAAAGACCTTTCTGTTAATCCATTTACAGTAATCGCTTTTATAAGCTCTTTATAAACATCATCTTTATAATCTCTAAAAAATTCCTCAGGAAGAAGTCCAATAATATCAATTAAATGATCTGGTTTTTCTTGTATAGCCAAGAAATTAAGAGCATTCAAAACGGTATGTTTAAGATCATCACAAATGGATCCTTTTACAAAAGAAAAAAATTTTTGCTGATAATTAATAAACTTATTTAATCGTTCAAGATCCGTTCGATTACCATTCAAATAATATACAAAAATTCTTTGTATTAAATCAAAAACATCTGCTTTTTTTAATAAAGATTCATAATTTTTGTATGGAAAACCCATTAAGTCTAACCTAAGTTCAATTGCTGCTTCATGATCTTCATTGCGCATTTTCAAATCAGATAAAATTCTATATATAGAAGAACTTATAACAAAAATTTCACTCTTAAGAATTAAATATATGTTAGGTGTATTTTCATTTATAGTTAAATATTTTCTTAATTCATCGATTTCGTTTTTTAATTTTTCTAAAACAATAATTAAAAACTCTTTTATTTCGAATTTTTTACAAAGCATAAAATCACTAATAACATCGAAATGTAAATTTATTTTTCTACATTTAACAATATCATTTAAATCTAAATTTTCTGATTTTTGATTAAAAGCTAGATGGATTTCTTCATTATTAGTTATAAATTGATGCTTATTAAACTTTTCTGTAAGAAACGCTTCAGTATGCACTTCATAATCATCGCTCTCAATAAAAGCGTTTTGAATAATTTCTTCTTTAATCGATTCAAAAAAACAAGTTATTTCATTATATTCTTGTAACAAATAACAGTTTTCTTCCGGTGAAAAAAGAAGGTCAGACGATCCTGCGCTAGATGAAGAACTAGATGTAGATTCAGCGCTTGTGTCGACTTCGGCATCATCCGAAATATCTATGCTTTTATTGGTAAACGCATCGTCGTCTATGCAAAAAATTGTGCCCTGATGGGCAAAAACACCTAAGATAAGTGACGCCAAAAATATTTTAAATTTCATTTTACTTTATAACCCTTATTAAATTTATATATTAAGATAAAGCAGCCTTAATCAAAGCTGCTTTACCTATTAAAAATTAATGATTTTTACTTAATCCAAACTCACCCCAGCTTCGATTTGCATATCAAAACCTTTCGGTTCTTTTTTTTCAACAAAACGAATCTCTTCAACGGGCAATTTATTGTCTTTATAACTCAAAAGATCATCTATGGTGATTATTCCCAATTCCGGATTTGGCAATCTATTCATCAATCTTAAATATGCTTCTTGATTGATGCCGCTATTTTCGAGATTACGCCAAACTCTTTCATCAATGATCCTACTAGTATATGTTATGTGCAACGGCAAATCTGTTTCGTTGATCCTATAATTATCTATAATTATTTCTGCGGGTTTTAAGTGCCCATCTAACGTATTTCTTTCCACTATAATTTCTGCATGTTTCACTAATATTCCATTGCAATAAAAATCAAAAGACCTAGATCTATCAATTTTATCAGCAAAACAAACAATAATATTTATGGGACGATTTAAATAATGTCTTATTCCATTTAATTGAGAATCTATTTCCTGTGCTGTTTCACGAACCTCAAGAGGTACAGAAATCGTATTATCAGGATTTTTACTTTTAATTTTTTCTTTAATCTCAGCCTTGAGTGCGTTCTTGGTATTTTTCAAATCTGAATAAGAACATTCTTTTAAAATTTGTATTTTTAGTTCAAGTGGTAATAAATTAAAATTTATAACTTCATCTTGATTTTCTCTCTTTTCCGAGATAGAGCTTGAAGAAGATGAACTTGTGTCGACTTCGTCACCATCCAAAATCTCTACGATCTTGCTGGTTAACTCCTCATCGTCACCTATGCAAAAAATTGTGCCCTGATGGGCAAAAACACCTAAGATGAGTGACGCCAAAAATATTTTAAATTTCATTTTTAAACTCCTTTTAATGTAATTAACTTTCATAAGTATAAACTTTAAAACAAAAAAAATCAATAATTATTTAACAAAATATATTTTATATGAAACTTTACTTAAATTAATTCTTTTTTTATAAAAAAATATTATTTTATGTTTTTGTTTTTTAAATTTAAAAATTATTATTAAAATCTGTAATCTGTCAAAAAACAAACATACCCCCTCAAAAAAATAAAAAACCCAGTATTTTTTACGGGTATTTTATTTTAAAATAATTTGATATTTTATTATCTGTTAAATTTAATAATAACTGAATATAAATTTAACATTATAAATTAACATTTAAAATAGAAAGACACTAAAATGAAAAAAATTATCTTACTTATGCTTCTTGCATTTACCAGCACAACATACGCAAACGAATATGATGATAAAGCAAACGAATACATAAACCTCATCGATCAAATCTGTGACAATATATACAGTAAAATGCCAAATGAAGATCTACATTTATTGCTAAAAGAACGTTCGGACGTTCTTTTAAGAGAAATACTAGATGCACAGAAAGCAGCCCACGAGATAACGAAAACAGCTTTGGGAACAACGCAAAATGAAATGCTTGTTGACCAATACAAAAAAAACAGCAATTTATACATACAAAACTTACACAATTCAAAATATTCTACTCCTCCAGTTACCCCACAACTTATTGACCCTTTTGCAAATAAAAAATTCATCAATATAAATAAAAGTTTTAATAATATACATAAAAATTTTGAAAAAATGAGAATATACAAAAGCAAAAAAAGCGATGAACGTATGTCAATAATCATGCAGAAAACCAAAGCGGCTATGAAAAGTGAAACATTTCATGACGAAGACTTCATGATCAAATATGCTTCATATTTCTGGATATTTTAATATTTATATCCTAAGAAAATATTACACCTGCTTAAGGCAAGATAATCTTAAATCTATCTTGTCTTATGTTTTACATCCTTTTAAGACAGATTCTGAGCATCTATAACAAAACAATCTAAGGGACAATTTTTAATTTAAAACTCCCTTATTAGATTCCCACGTCACTGTTTTCCTGAACGCGTTGAAACGCAGCTTCATACGCAGATTCAGGATCCAGACTAAAATACATGCTCAAAGAGCATAGCGAGAGTTTATTAATTTTGCCATGATCTTCGACCATGAGTGTGATCTGGACCCCGAATCCTACTCGAAGCTTTGCTTCTCGCTTGTTCAGGGAAACAATAGTGGTGGGCAACTCGCAATGATAGTATGACTCCAGGATAAACAGAATGCTTAAAGCATTAAGGCACCTAGATGCCGGATATATGACAGCTTCTTTCTAATAACTACTTTTATGTAACTTTTTTCTTAACCCTAATATCCGTGTCCATATATGACGAACTCGTTGATTTTCTTTTAAGGCAAACTCAATATTAATAAGATCATTCATAAAATTAGCCCCCTACAAAACCAGCGCATCTAATTTATCTCTTGTTTTTATTTTTTCTTCTTCACTTGGATTAAATAATAATGATTTTTTCCATTCGTAACGTGCTTCGTCTACTCTGCCTAATTTAAGATATAAATCCCCCAAATGATCATGAATCTGGGGATCATTGGGTGTCAATAAAACGGCTTTTTCAAGATGTTCTTGTGCCAATGCAATTTGTCCTAATTTAAAATATGCCCAACCTAAACTATCGACAATGGCGCCATCATCAGGCGCAAGCGCTACCGCTTTTTTGATAAGATCCAATCCTTTTTCAAGAAACACCCCTTTATCAACCCATAAAAAACCTAAATAATTTAAAGAAAGTGGATAATTATCGCGCAATTGAATTGATTTTTCTAAATCTTTTTCAGCTTTTGGCCAATCTTTATTCATTTCATGGCAAACGCCTCTTAAAAAATAAGCATGCCACAAATTTGTTTTTTGTGTCGATTTTTCAAGAATATCAATGGCTTTATTATAAAAAAGAATTGCCTCTTGATATTTCTTTTTAGAACGCAAGCTATTAGCACGTAATAAAGAAGGTGATGCCCAATTGGGTTTAGAAACAGACATGGCATCGAGCAATAAAAAAGCATCTTTTGTTTTTTTTGTTTCAACCAAAATTTCGGCTTGTTTCATTTGTCCTAACCAATAAAAAGGAGAAACACTCGAAAAATTTTTGTAATGCTGCAACGCTTTAGTGTAATTTTTTTGATCCATTAAAATGCTTGCCAAAACCATTTGCGCAAGAGGAAAATTTGGCCTTAAATAAAGTGAAAGCTGAATAAACAGCAGAGATGAATCATACATATTCATTGATAAATAACTAGACGCAAATTGTGTTAAAACTTCAGCAATACCTTCTTGCGCATTATGGATATCAAAATTGGGCGCTATTTTTTCTTTAAGTCTGCTTTGAAATGTTTCGTAAATAAAAAATTCATTTTCTTTATCTTGCGCATTATTATAAATATTTTTAGCTTGTTCTAGATTTGCGATACGTTCAAAAAAACCACCAATAATCTCGATAAGTCTATAAGACATAGATTCAATGGGATTTGATGCTTTCCTATAATATTCTTCTGCTTTTTTTGGATCATTTAAAAATTCATATACAAGCCCAATATGATAATCATATGTTTGTGGGATAGTCATCATTTGTGCAAATTCTGTTACTTCAGCAACAGGAAGTGCCTCTTTTAACCCAGCATGTAACCACAATTTGATCAACGGCACGATAGAGGCAAAAGGCTCTAATTTATCTTGATATTGCGCAATTAATTTTAAGCCATCTTTATATTGACCTTTGTGAATAAAATTCACGAGCGATATCATGTAAGCAAATTCATCTGCCTGGTCATTTTTAATTAATTTTTGAACATATTGAACGGCTTTTTTAACATCACCTTGCGCAATATGCGTCAAATAAGTTGATTGTAAAAGCGTCTTTTCATGCGGCGCTAAATCGATGGCCTGATCCATGAATTGCACGGCAGCATCAAAATCACCCTTAATATAAGCATATTTACCTGCTAAATAATGACCATATGAAGATGCCCCTGTATCATAAAATACATCACTCGTTTTATGTTTTGGATGTGGCGATGAGCATCCTGCCATGAAAACAATAAACATTAATAATGATGCTTTTGAAATAAGATGATTAAAAATCAACGAATTTCGTCGTTGCGAACGGCACAGCCGTGAAGCAATCCAGAAAAAAAACTTTTCAAAGACTTTGAAAGTTGATTTAAAGACTGGATTGCCACACCCACTACGTGGGCTCGCAACGACGTGAGTTTTTATTTTCATTTTAAACCTTTACGTTAGACCTTTTTTGAAACGCGCTGATGTGCGTCGAGTGATAGGAGGTTCAGCACGGAAGGCCGGAATGTATCCTTATATACATGAGGATCTGAGTACTGAAACGACACCTCAATCGACCACAACAGTAGCGTTTCAAATAGGTCTATTACATGTTGGGATAATTTGGTCCCCCTCCACCTTCCGGTGTAACCCATTGAATATTCTGCGTTGGATCCTTGATATCACAGGTTTTACAATGGATGCAATTTTGTGCATTGATATGTAAATGTGACGATCCTTCTTCCTGTACAATTTCATAAACACCTGCAGGGCAATAACGTTGTTCAGGAGCATCGTAAAGTTTAAGATTAACATCGATAGGTGTGTTTTTATTTTTTAATTTCAAATGACAAGGCTGATTTTCAGCATGATTCGTATTTGAAATAAAAACTGACGATAATTTATCAAAACTTATTTTACCATCTGGTTTTGGATACTCAATTTTGGAATAATCTCCAGCTTTTTTAAGTGTTTTATGGTCTTCATGATGATTGAATGTCCATGGTGCCTTACCCCGTAAAATATAAGTATCAAGGGCTGAATATAATATACCAAAATAAAGACCTTTTTGAAAAGAAGGCCTAATATTACGTACTTTTTTAAGTTCTTGACCTACCCAAGATGATTTTATCGCTTCTTCATAATCAAAGGGTGTCACACATGTTGGATTCATCTGCGCGAAAGCTGCTTCTGCCGCAATCATGCCCGATTTCATGGCCGTGTTTGACCCTTTTATTTTGGGTACATTCATAAAACCTGCAGCGCACCCTACTAACGCACCACCCGGAAATGATAATTTAGGAATAGATTGATAGCCACCTTCATTCAACGCACGTGCACCATATGAAATGCGTCTTCCACCTTCTAAATAATGGCGAATACTTGGATGTGTTTTATAACGTTGGAATTCATCAAACGGACTTAAATGAGGATTTTGATAATCCAACCCAATCACAAAACCAAGTGCCACCTGATTATTTTCCAAATGATATAAAAATGATCCTCCATACGTATGACGGTCTAATGGCCAACCAATTGAATGTACAACTTTACCAGGAGAATGTTTTAGGGGATCGATTTCCCATAATTCTTTAAAACCAATCCCATAAGTTTGTGGGTCTCGATCTTTACGCAAATCAAATTTAGCCATAATTTCTTCACTTAATGACCCACGACATCCTTCAGCTAATAAAGTATGACGCGCTAGAAGATTGACACCATCTGTAAATTGAGCAGTTTTTTGGCCTTCTTTATCGATGCCCATATCACCTGTACCCACACCAATGACTTGACCCTCGTCATTATAAAGCATTTTACTGCCAGTAAAACCGGGGTAAATTTCAATGCCCATCGATTCAGCTTGAACACCTAACCAACGACATAAATTACCTAAGCTGATAATATAATTGCCTTTATTATGCATTTGAGGCGGCGTCGGAAGTTTAAATGACTTATTTTCTGTTAAAAATAAAAAATGATCTTCTTTTGCTTCTGTATTTAAAGGGGCACCCAATTTTTTCCAATCGGGTAATAATTCCGTCAAAGCATGGGGTTCAAAAACGGCACCAGATAAAATATGGGCACCCACTTCGGAGCCCTTTTCAATAACAGCCACACTTAAATCAATATGATGATCGCGTGCCAATTGTTTAAAACGAATCGCTGATGCAAGTCCCGCAGGTCCTGCCCCTACAATCAAAAGATCATAATTCATTTCTTCACGTGCCATTGAATGCTCCTTAATTCTTAACTTTAAGCTACCATAAAAGCCTACGCACAACAACTCAACAGCTTTAACAGCCAAAAAATTTTTAGCTAAAAACAACGCAAAAAATCTTTATAAATATTAAAAATACCCAAAATTTAATACAAATTTTTAACTATTTACCGCTATAATATAAATATAAGGGTAAAATTTAGGGAGAACCCAAATGGATTACAGCTCAGAAAAATTTTTAACAGGCAGGCTTTTAATTGCAACACCGCAAATGGGTGATCCTCGCTTTGTGAAATCTGTAATTTATATTTGTGTTCATAATGAAGAAGGTGCCATGGGCATCGTTATCAATCGTCACGTTGATTTTATTACTTTTTCTCAGCTTTTAAACGAGCTTCATCTTGGCAGTGATGATGCAGACGATAAAAAAGTACCCATTCATTATGGTGGCCCTGTTGAAGCCAATCGTGGTTTTGTCTTACACAGTAATGATTACACACATGATTCAACATTACACATTAACAAAGATTTTGGATTATCAGCAACTCTTGAAACACTGGATTCAATGGCACAAGGCAAAGGACCCACAAAATGTATTTTGGCTTTAGGCTATGCAGGTTGGGGACCAGGTCAATTGGACGAAGAGCTCCATGCCAATGGCTGGGTCAGCGTTCCTGGGGATCCAAGCATTATTTTTGATACTGATATTCAAAATAAATGGAACGAAGCCTTCAAACGTCTAGGCTTTGATGTGCATATGTTATCTGAAGATGTAGGACATGCCTGAGTTATACTAATTACCCAACCTATGGGTAAATTCGTCGTCAAGTCTTCGCTTCCGGTACTCCTGTACTTAAGTACACTCCGTGCCGGTTCTCACCTTTTCTAGACTTTACCGCATAATCTGGTTAATTAATGCTGAGGGGTCTGGAAACTACGATTTATGTAATCTTAAAAATTCATATCATTTTGCAAGACGTTCGCCCAATTTTTTATTGCGTTCAATACTTGCTTTAAAATGAGCTGCTACAATTTGACGGGGAAAAAAATTAATTTTAGATCGAATATAAAGATCAAATGCTTCTTCTAAAACAGCTTGAAATTGACGACCTTCTTTTGCAGCAATAAGATACATTTTTTCAAGCAACAATACATTCACTTCACTTGTAAATTTCTTTCTTTCTTGAATTTCTTTGTTCATAACAATTCATCTCCTTATTATCATAATAGCAATATTATTAATTTTTATCAAAAAAAAATCTTGAAACTGCCTTATTGATAGGATTATTTATCTCCATAGGTTTTATAAAATTAATGTCTATACTCGAATTATTTCAAAATGTGGGTAGAAAGATGAGTGGTGAGACAAGCGGAGTGTATTCTTCATACATGAGCATTGCGAATCCCGAAATCTGACGCCCTCCACAGTTTGAAAGAAGAGAAGTATATGCTAGAGTAAATATATTTCCCAGAAAAGGACCTTGCCATGACAGAGCAAAAGATTAATCATAATCCAATAGATTTATGGCAAGTTGTGCGTCGTTCTTTTTTAGGATTTTGTCCAAATTGTGGCAAGGGACGGCTTTTAAAAAACTATATTAGTCAAATTGACGAATGTCATCATTGCAACGAATCTTATGCACATATAAAAGCTGAAGACGGTCCTGCTTGGCTAAGCATCATTTTAGTTGGACATATTCTTGCCCCATTACTTCTTATCTATGAACCCAATGCTACGTGGCCTGAATGGGTGTCGATGACATTATGGCCCAGTTTGGCCGCCATTCTTTCGCTTATTATTTTACCACGCGCTAAAGGATTATTTATTGGGATGATTTGGCGTAATATGCAAAATACAATTAAAACGAAGAGTTGAACGAATTATATTTGATAATAAATTTCATTAATCTGATCAATATTCTGTCCATTTGAAGAAGACAAGACAGCAAATACATCAAATTTGCCCACTTTTTCAATATCAATAAAATACCGAATTGTGCATTCTTTGTTATCAGCTGAAGGAATAATTTTCGTTGGCTCAATGGTCCAAGAACCAGCAATATCTTTAACTTGCTCAATAGACTTCTTTCGAAACTCTACTACTGTGGTTGATTGATGCGTCGCTTCGGTACTCAGATCCTCATGTATGAAGAATACACTACGGTCTTCCGTGCCGAATCTTCTATCACTCGCCCCACATTAGCGAGTTTCAAAAGAAGTCTAATTGATTATGCAATTCGTTGCGCATAGAAACAAGAGATTGACCATTTGCAATCTTTTGAAAATCTGCTGAAAATGCACCCTCAATAAAAGAATTAAAATCCAAAGGAACACCAGCACCAAAGTCTGATTGAAATTGGTTATATTGATGGGCTAATTCTATAATTGACATATATTTTAGTCTTTCAAATAAATATTAAGAGGCCTTTGCAGAACCTCTAATAATCAAAAAAAATTAACTAAAGTCAAAAACGTAATATCTAAGCTAAATAAAAAGGCTCAGTTTCCCGAGCTCTTTAGAAGCCTTCACGTTGTAAACGTTTACGCATTAATTTGCGATAGCGTCTAACAGCCTCAGCTTTTTCACGTGCTCTTTTTTGGGATGGCTTCTCAAAATTACGACGAAGCTTCATTTCACGGAACACACCCTCGCGCTGCAACTTTTTCTTTAAAGTGCGCAGGGCCTGGTCAACATTATTATCATAAACATGTACAAGCACGGTTCTAACAAACGCTCCTTTCAATAGACGCATTACAAAGTAAGATAACTAGCATATCATATCACCTTCTGTAAAGCAAAAGATTAGCAACTAGCCACCTTTATGGTCAATCCATAACTGAATGAGGCCTACCTTACGCAACTTTGCTTCGATCTGCAATAAGGATATCAATAATTTGTGGATCTGACAGGGTTGATGTATCTCCTAGATCACTCAAATCAAAGGCTGCAATCTTCCGCAACAAACGACGCATGATTTTACCTGATCTCGTTTTGGGTAAATTCGGTACGAATTGCAACAAATCAGGCGTCGCAATCGGCCCAATTTGTGTGCGCACCATCTGAATAAGCTCTTGCCTAAGTGCAACAGACCCAACAAAAGGTGTTTTCAAAATGACATAAGCATAAATGCCTTGCCCCTTAATATCATGCGGGTAACCTACAACAGCTGCTTCGGCCACCGATTGATGATTGACGAGCGCCGATTCAATCTCAGCTGTTCCCAAGCGATGCCCAGACACATTAATCACGTCATCAATACGTCCCGTGATCCAATAATAGCCATCTTCATCACGTCTTGCACCATCACCTGTAAAATATTTACCTTTAAAAGTTGAAAAATAGGATTCAACAAAACGTTTATGATTTTTATATAAAGAACGCATCTGCCCAGGCCAAGAATCTGCTATACAAAGTGCGCCTTCAGCAGCGCCATCAAGAACATTGCCTTGAACATCAACAATTTCCGGTTTTATCCCAAAAAAGGGCAAAGTCGCCGATCCTGGTTTTGTTGAAATTGCCCCAGGTATTGGCGAAATTAAAATGCCGCCTGTTTCAGTTTGCCACCATGTGTCAACAATAGGACATCTCCCCTCGCCTACAATTTCATGGTACCAAAGCCATGCCTCAGGATTAATCGGCTCCCCCACCGATCCTAAAACACGCAACGAACTTCTTTTGGTCTTTTGCACAAAATCATTACCTTCACGCATTAAAGCCCTAATAGCTGTTGGTGCTGTATAAAAAAGACTCACTTTATGCTTATCAATAATCTGCCAAAAACGAGAAGCATCAGGGTAAGTAGGAATACCTTCAAACATGATTGTCGTTGCACCATTACATAATGGACCGTAAAGCACATAAGAATGCCCTGTTACCCACCCAAGATCGGCTGTGCAAAAAAAGATGTCATCCTCTTGATGATCAAAAACATAATGATGTGTCATCGCTGCATATACAAGATATCCCCCACTTGTATGCAACACACCTTTCGGCTTGCCTGTCGACCCTGACGTATATAAAATAAATAAAGGATCCTCAGCACTCATTTCAGCGCATGGCGCTTCAGATGGTGCTTTTTCAAGTAGCTCGTGTACCCATAGATCTCGATGTTCATGCCAAGCAACAGGCGTTCCAGTGCGCTTAACAACTAAAACTTTTTCAACATCTTTATTACCTTCCAAGGCCTTATCAACATTTACTTTTAAGGGAATATGTTTACCGCCACGTAATCCTTCATCAGCTGTGATCACAACTTTAGGCATGCAATCGTGAATGCGTCCCTTCAAAGCTTCTGGTGAAAATCCACCAAAAACAACGGAATGCACCGCACCAATACGCGCGCATGCAAGCATTGCAAAAGCAGTTTCAGGAATCATTGGCATATAAAGAACGACACGATCACCTTTTTGAACACCCAAATCTTTAAGTACATTGGCAAAGCGACAGGTATGATGATAAAGCTCTTGATACGTAATCGAGCGTGAAATTTTAGGATCATCCCCCTCCCAAATAATAGCGATTTTATCTGGACAATTTTGAAGATGGCGATCAAGGCAATTATAAGCCACATTTAACGTCCCATCTTCATACCATTTAATAGAAATAGGATCTTCAAAACTTGTATTTTTTACTTTTGAAAAAGGCTTTATCCAATCGATACGTGCAGCCTCTTTTGCCCAAAAAGCATCAGGATCTTGCACTGAATCATCATATTTTTTGTTATAATCATTCAATTTTAAATGTGCTTTTTCTTGGAATGCTTGATGCGGATTAAAACAAGATTCGGGAGACATTTTAGTACCTTTCGGATTGGCAATGATGTTTTTTATCAATTATAGATGATCGGTTCTTATTTTGTATATTTATTCGTATGATTACCATAAAAAAACGGTACATCCGATCTTACGCCTTTTAATTTCAAATACTCAACTTTGTTTTTGGATAATATGTGATTCACAATAGAAGACGTGCGTCCATTAAAACATAACCAACTAAGTTTTAGTATCCTTAATTCTGGCGGTAAAGCTTCGAGTATCCCTTGGCTTGCCATTTCATTAAAAGGCAAATACGTTATTTCCTGCGCTTTATAAGGAAAATAATTTTGAGAAGACGTCAAAAAACTAAATTGCACTAAATGAGTTTGAGCAATTGTCGAACGTAAATAAGCAACCAAATAAGGCACAATCGAATTAAAATCAAAACTATCATAAAGCCCCTGACATTTTAGTTTTAAAACCTTCAACGGCAAAGCATGTAAACACGATATAAAATTTACAAAACATCCAGGCGTTACACACAATTTTTCATTTAACGACAAATAATCCCATTGACGCCCCCAAGAAATTGAGAGATGTTCTAAATCTGTTTGATCTTTTAATATTCCAATAAGCGCCTTAGTCGATTGATCGCTTAAATTTTCTTCCAACACAATTTTTTTCATCTTTTTTGTCTTAAGAACTGAAGCAAGCTTTTGAATATCATCCTTAGACAATCCATTATTCACAAATCGAATGGCTACAAGACATGGGCATTTTGCTAATAAATTCATAAGGTTCGTAATTTCTGAAGATTTAAGCGAAATATGACTAAAACCCACAAAACGTATGTGCTCACAATTATTAGACATCATTTCTAAAATTTCATCAAAGGCCACAGAGGAAAAATTGCAATTCTTAAAATAAAAACCCTCAACATGCTTAAAAGATTCAAATTCTTCAAAATTTCTCACATTATCAAAACAATGATCACTGAAAAATAATTTTGTTACATGACCATCATCGTCAAAATCTTTCGTGTAATATGCAAGCGGATCAAACGAAACACCCCTTAACATTGGAAAAACATAATCTGGGGGCAACATACTTATTTCTTGTCCCGCTTTTTCCTCAAAAAAAGCTGCATTTGCTTCAAAAAAAATAAAAATGCACAACAAATAAAACCATAAACGCATTTTAAACACCTATCAAATTTATATTATTTCGTATCATAAAGTGTGAAGAATTTAAATTTTTATGTCCATAGATAAATATTTAGGTGATCGAATTTTTATACAAAAAAGATTGTTTAATCTAAAAATCTAGATAAAAAAAATGGTATATATCATGAAATATATACCATTTCAACTAATTCTACTTGAAGAAAATTTTATTCAGCTGCAGTAACTTTTTTATAAAGAGCAGATGCTATTGTTTCTGCAGCAGAACTTACAGGTTGCACATCAATCTTATAATCATCATGCACTTCCTTTAAATCCAATGATAATAATTTAATACGATTTGCGTCCATCTCGCTTTTTACATGGGCTCCATGAACCAAATTCATGGCAGTGTTACAATAAACACTTACAGCATTTGGATGTAAAACATCGATACATTCAGAAATAGACGATGTTGATTCACCGGGCACCAAAACAGAAGATTGCGTTTGTCTTAAAGCACCCAATACAAGATCCATATCATTATTCGGCACATTAAATTGGAAATCGAATAATGTATATTGGTCTTCAGAAATTTTTCGTTTTGAAAGCTCATCGACAAAGGCTTGGGTTACAAAATCTTTTTGACCATCACGATGTGAGGTTTTAATTTCTTGTAATTGAGCATCGTGTTTGCCAGTTCTTGGACCATTGATGATCAATAAATGACGATCTTGACGCATATCAGCAACATAATTTGCCAAATGACGCACATTTTCTTCTGTAAATAATTGAATTTTCCCCTCTGGTGTTGGCGCATCACCGCCAAGTATGATTCCCAAATAAGGACCATTTTTTGAGATCTTATTTTTGTTTGCTTGATAAATTTGTTCTATTGTTTCAATCTGACGATTATGTGAAACACCAATTGTTTTTATTAGTTGTGTTTTAGTTCCTGCAATCGTTTGATCAAAATGATCAATTGCATGAATTGGAAGCGCCATAAAATCTACTTTTCCAACAAGCTTTGGATGATCCGAAGTCACCATATGGCATAAATGAACAGAAATTGTATCTACAAAAGGCAACATTTCAGAAAAAGAATTTACTGTTTTTTCACCAACAGCAAGAATAATAGGTTTTTTGTCAACATTACTTTGTAATGTATTAACATAAAAACGCAAATCACTTTCTTGGCCCATATTAAATTCTTTAACATCTATGTCGCCTGCAATTTTTGCAAATGCTCGTAAAACGCCATTCACTTGATTTTCATCACCCTTATGACCAAAATCACGATAAACAACTATTTGCTGAGAAGCAAAAGCCATATCTGATAGAAAAAGTGTAAAAACAAATAGTAAACTTGATAATATTTTAAATCTTGGTGTCATTTTGTTTTCTTTCTAAGTGTAATTATAAAATAGTTAACCAGTACCTAAAAAGATTAACAATCAATTAACTTCTAGTACCTTCAATCCGTATTTAAAAAAAATTTTCATGATTTTCTTATGCACTTCTAAATCTTCACCCCAAAAAATATTTTTATTTTCAGGCTTATTGATGCCCCTAGCATATCTTTTTAATTCTTCGAGTGCTTCCGCATGACCTTTTTGTGCAGCTTTATCTAGATAAACAAAATATTGATATGGCAAATTTAGATAACCAGGCATATTTGCTACCAAATCGCGTGAAGCTTTGTAATCTTCATTACCACCTGCAAACGATTGTGTTGTCATTAAAAAAAAAGTCAACACACTAAAAAAACATAATTTTTTCATAGCAATCCTCAGAACATATTAATAATTGGTATAATTTTGATACTATACCCAATTAAAGAATGCAATATTTTTTATATATAATCATATGGTTCGATGTATCAACCCAAAGTCATATGACTACATCAATTCGTATCATTTTATAGCTGATTGACTATTATGTTACACATTTCAATGAGTCAAGAATCAAGCTTGTTATATATTAAAGTGACTTAAGATTCAGACAATGAGCTACGTCGAAGTGTAGTCCTTCCTACATGAGAGCGGCAGCGACGATGTATCAACCCAAGTCACTTTTACTATACTATAAAATACGAACTCGGGAATTAAAAGGAAGGCCACGATGTTTGAATTACATGTTAAAATAAGAGGTTTCGTCATCACGAACAGCCAAAAGCTGCATGGTAATCCAGTCCTAAAATCAATATTTATCAATTTTAAGTGTTTTTTTGTGAATTGCCACGCGGCAAAGCCGCTCGCAATGACGAAAGATTTTTGTTTTTCAATGTGTTAATTTTCGAGTTCGCGTTATAAGATTCATACAACACATCCAAATTTTCATATCTATTTTTTAAACTTACTATCCCCATCTTCTTTTTTCACAGGCTCAAGCATTGAATCCAAATTACGTTTCAAAATCTCTAATTTGTAACTTGGCAAATGATACGCCCAAGGAGAAAGTTTCGTGTTCACCTTTTTAACTTCCTCTTCAACACCTTCTTTATTGCCTTTATGCGTATCTTTAAACTTATCATGCTGCTGTGCATCAAAGCTTGCTTTAAAAAACACCCATTCATTGCTTTCGGCTTTACCGCCTGGCGCTTTATTTAAAAAATCTTTACTTGATTTTGCTTCAATTTCAGCATCACCTTCTTTTTTATGAGCTTTGCCTAAAAATATTTCTATATAAAGACCATCAAAAGTTTTATAGGTGACGATTGGTTTTTCTTGAAAATTAACGCGATCCTTCGGCAAGACATCAGCAAAACTTAAATCTGTTAATCCTTTTGCAATCATATCGACCGTGTAAGGCGATTTAATTTTACGCCCTTCAGGCACAGGTTGCATTTGAAACGATGTTTTCTTCGCATCATCACGCCAAATATTAAATTCTTCACCTTCCGAAGGTGTAAAATGCATAGATGCCATTCGGTTTTTATCCACCGACATAATATCGCTTTGCAACCATTCTTTTAAATCTGGGTTTATTTTAATGTTGCCGCGCGCAAGCCAAACTTGATCATCGCCCTCAGAACGCACAAAGTAACCGTCTTGAATGCCAGGTACATGTGTTCCAATGTAAAGGTCGACAAGATGATTGGCACCAACACTCACAATAAATTTTAGGCCCTTTGCATCTTTTTTAATTTCATCAACACCCAAATTAGGAAAATAGTCTTTTTTACGCGTTTTAGCTTCTGCTTTAACAAGTTCTGACAACGCTGTTAAGTTACGCTTAATATTTTTAAAATCCGCGGGATAATTAAATTTATCAGGCACAACCCAAAGATCATTTTTGCGCGCAAGCTTAATATTTACATCAGGCGCTATTATTTCTATCGCATCAATATCATTTAATTTGTCTTTTAAATCAGGATAAAAACGTCCCGTCTCAAAATGCACTGTGCTTTCATCATTACGCTGCTTAACAGCGTAATAAGCAGCACCTGCCACAAAAATCATAACTACAATGACGACAAAGAGGGTTCTAGTTCTCATAATAATTGCCCTTTTCGTTACGCTGTTTTTGCATGTTGACGCCTAGCACGAAGAACGCCAAAAAATATTGCAAAAATAAAGACTAAAAGTGGAATAAATCCAATATTTAAGAATTCAACCCATTTTTCAAGTGACCTAATATCCTGCCTTAAAGCAAGTTGTACTTTACGTAATTCTCGCCTTACAACAACAGCTTCTTGTCTGAAATTTTCAATAGCAGATTGTTGTTCATGCGATAAAATTTTACCATCTCCATCAGCACTTTGAAGATCAGCTATTTGACGCTCCGCCTGAATCAATTTAGCACGCAACGCTTCTGCTTGCGCTTTATAGTTTTTCTCAGCCTCATCTTGTAATTTTTGAACAAGGGTGAAAGGACGTGCTGAAAGACCACGGCTTCTTAAACTTATAAGCTCGTTACTGCCAGATAAATTATCCAATGCGTTAATAACAAAATCAGCATTATTAGCAAGTGACGTCATCAAGGGTTGACCAAAGAAATTTTGTACTTGAACCCAAAATCTGTTTTCCAAGAAATCAGTATCAGCCACAATAATAGCATTCAAAGTACCTTCTTTTACAAAAGGTTTATCTGAATGTTGTTCATCTGGTGTTGATGCTTGTGCGTTTTCTGCTTTCTTAGGTTTGCCATCAGGAAATAAAGTCGTTATTTTACCACGCAACCTTGCCGCCAAATTATATTTTTCACCACTTGGGACAAAATTTTTCAACAATTTTTCAGGATCAGGCTGTCCCTTTAATTCTTTCGTATCAATCAACGCAGATTCAGTTGACGATGTCATCAAAGGCGTAAATTCAAGATTTGATTTCTCAAGTTTTTTCAAATGACCTGCACTTGCCATATTGATCGTTTTAAGATCAGAAGTAACCAAATCTTCTTTATTAAAATTATTCTTTGTAAGTTTAATCCAAGGAAGATATTGAATAACATTCATTTCCCCTTGTGCACCCATATTCACTTTTTGGGCTAAGGCTATATCACCCACAACTTTTTGTGGCTCCAGTTCAATCCCCCAATGATCAAATAATTTATATAAATCAGAGGATAATTTTGGTGCATCGGGTTGTGGTGGTGCATAAGGATTAGGTGGCCCTGCTTGCATCGCATTATAATCAGAATGCGGATCAACAAAAGCAATCATTTTACCACCGCGCAATAAATATTGATCAATCGCATACAACGTATCATCTGGTAAATCAACAGGATGAACGAGCATCAATATATCAACGTCATCTTCAATCTCTTTTAAAGGATTGAAGAGGGTACGCGTAATAAAGGTTTCACGAATTTGATTCACAATCATCCATGGCATTTGCCCTTGAGCTGGTTGCTCAAGCGCAATAGAGCTTAAAATACCAACCACTTTACGTTTTGGATTCGCTAAATTACCTACCAAGCGCGCTAAATCATATTCCAAAAATTTTTCTTTATCTGGTTGAAAAAATGGAATTATTTCTTTTGTATCCAGCATATTGGTGCCAACTAGACCAAAATAAACTTTTGTCCCTGCATTATCTATGGGCACACCTTGCAACCCAAGGCCTACTGCTTCATCTTCAACTTCTGAAAATGGTTCTGGATCCAAGACACGAAGCTTAACCTTACCTTTTGACAAATCAGCAATTTCTGTTAGGAAGTCTTTTACACGCGTTCCATACACACCGAAAGTTGGTACGGCGCGTTGTAATTTATCAGAAAAATATAAACGTAATGTAATCGGCTCATCAATTTTTTCAATTGTTTTGCGCATGCCTTCTGAAAGGGTATACAATTTATTCTCTGTTAAATCGAGCCTTGCATTTGTTAAAAAATAATTAAACAAAATGTTTGTCGCAATAAAAAGAACTATAGCTGCAACAATACCGATGACAAAGCGGGATTTATGAATCGAACTAATATTGAGTGACATTCTAAACTCCCTAAGCCGCTTTTTTAAGATCGACGAGTGCAACATTAATAAAGATAAACAAGGCCATCATTGACACAAAAAAGATACCATCGCTTAAATCAATAACGCCGCGTGTAAGTGAATCAAAATGATTATGGAAACTAAACCCTGATATTGTATCTAATGCAAACTTTGGCATCCAATCCCCTGCAAAATTAAGAATTAAAGGTGAACCAATAGCTACAAAAATAAAACATAAAGTGGCTGAAATCACAAAAGCAATCACCTGGCTTTTTGAAATTGCCGAAATGCACGAACCAATGGCTACAAAAGCGCCTGCCATCAAGAAACTACCAATATAACTTGTCAATATCACCCCGTTATCAGGATCACCTAAAATATTAACACTAATCCACATGGGAAAAGTTAATAAAAGCGCGCACCCCGTAAATACCCAGGCAGCTAGAAACTTACCCATCACGACTTGCGTCACAGTTAAAGGCAACGTTAACAAAATTTCAATTGTTCCCGTTTTACGCTCATCGGCCCATAATCGCATCGCAATAGCAGGAATAAAAAACAAATACAACCAAGGATGAAACATGAAAAAAGCATGAAGATCAGCTTGACCCCAAGCGAAAAAATCGCCTAAGAAAAAAGTAAAAATACCTGCCATCACCAAAAAAATGATGATAAAAATTGCTGCAAGTGGGGTTGCAAAATAGCTTTTAAGCTCTCTTTTAAAAACAACAAACATAACTTTCTCCCTTTAAGACAATGTCTTGGAGGTAATCTGACGGAACACATCATCAAGATGACCATGTTCAACGCGTAATTCACCTGCTGCCCAACCACGTTCACGCACAATGGTACTCACTTGATCTAACAAATTAAATCCCTTTTTAGGGATAATAATATATTCAACATGTGATTCATTTTCCGAACATTTTTCGACACGTTTCACTGTATCAAATTGCATGAAGGTTGTGCGAGCAATCGTTGCTGAATCATTTTTGACTGTTACATAAATCGCATTATGACGTTCTGAACGTGCTTTTAAAGAATCAGGCGTTTCATCCGCTGTAATTTTGCCTTGCGAAATAATAATTGCGCGCGTACACACAGCTTCAACTTCTTCCAAAATATGAGTAGAAATAATAATGGCCTTATCTTTCGCCATTTCTTGAATCAATTTGCGCACTTCATATTTTTGATTAGGATCCAAACCATCAGTCGGTTCATCTAAAATCAACACGTCAGGATCATGGATAAGCGCTTGTGCAAGACCTACACGGCGTCTAAACCCTTTTGAAAGCGTTTCAATTTGTTGCTTAAGCACAGATCCGATATGCGTTTTTTCAGTTACAATTTTAATATTTCGTTCAATTTCATTTCCCTTAAGACCGCGCGCTTCAGCTACAAAAGTTAGAAACTCATAAGGCGTCATATCACCATAAGCCGGCGCACCTTCAGGCAAGTACCCCATTTTACGTCGCGCTTGAATAGGTTTTTCAGTAACATCATAGCCCATTATTTTGGCGGTCCCTGATGTTGGCAATAAAAATCCTGTCGCCATTTTCATGGTTGTTGATTTTCCAGCACCATTTGGCCCTAAAAACCCTAGGACTTCACCTCTTTGCACATTAAAAGAGATATCATCAACTGCTTTAATTGTATCAAAATATTTTACTAAGTTCTTAAGCTCAATGAGGCAGTCCATGTAATCCTCCTAAAGATATTCAGTATGACATTATCTTTACCAAATTCGTAAAAATTTCAAATAGTTTTATGTGTTTGCATTGCACTTATTTGCGCGAGCTTTTGCTGCAATGCATCTATTTCTTCTTTTAGTTGAACCAGATTAGGTAATTCAACTTCTAAGGTCTCTTTTTTTGGCAAGCCAAAAAATGTCATTAATTGAGCAAATACATCCTGATTTTTTTTTCGTATTTGATGTACATCCATGAATTTATACATACCTTTGAACGTATTGTTCATATAATCCTTAACAACGTTTTGGTTTTGCATAAAAGCTTGCATCGTGACATCAAGATAATTTGAAAGCGCATCATGGCTTTTATTATCATAAAATTTAATGAGGCCTCGTAAAAAAGCAATGGGCAAAAGACTTTGAGCACCACCTTCTTTTTCTAAAATAATTTGAGTAAGAACATGACGTGTTATATCATCACCAGATTTTGCATCATGGACGACAAATTCTTGGCCAAGCTTGATCATCTCAGCTAAATCATCAAGGGTAATGTAGGCGCTGGTGGCGGTGTTATAAAGTCTTCTATTCGTATATTTTTTGATTTTAACCGGGATAACCAGTTTTTCCTCACCCATATTTTCCTCATACTGATTTTAATCAACATTACAGGAAAGTTTCTTTTATGACTAGGCATCTTTAAAAAAAATGCCTACACTCTTGTTAAGAATTAGATTTCTTTCGAAACACGCTAATGTGAGGCGAGTGATAGGAGCTTCAGCACGGAAGACCCAAGTGTATCCTTATATACATGAGGAACTGAGTACTGAAACGACACATCAATCGACCACAGTAGTAGAGTTTCAAAAGAGATCTATTAAGAATTTTTAAGGGAAGAAAAATGCAACCCAACCCACCACAATTTTTTTCACCCCAACCTTCTCCAAGTGCTTATCCTTGCGACGAGGATTTTAATAAACATGAAGAGAATTCCCCTGCTTTGGGAATGCGTAGCCTTGATCGTTATATACATGCCTTGCAAGGAAGATCAACGTTAAGCATTTCACCTATTTCTTTAAGCCTTGCCTGGCTTGATTGGACCTTACATTTAGCGAATTCCCCTGGCAAACGAAATGAACTTACCGAAAAAGCCCTACGCAAATATTATCGATTTTTCATTTATTGTTTACATTCTATTTCTAATAAAGATGCTGATCCTTGCATAAAACCTTTAGCCAATGATACACGCTTCAAAGATAAATCTTGGCAAAATTGGCCTTTCAATTGGATTCATCAAAGCTTTTTACTCGGCCAACAATGGATGCATGCAGCAACTAATGATGTAAGAGGCGTCACACGTCACCATGAAGAAGTTGTTTCTTTTTCAGCACGCCAATTAATGGATGTTTTTGCACCCTCTAATTTTATTGCAACAAACCCTGAAATTCTTGAAGAAACGTATCGCCAAGCTGGCACCAATCTTATCACCGGGTTTTTAAACTTTTTAGAAGATCGTGAAAGAAAGGTTTCAGGTAAACCCCCTATTGAAACAGATGATTTTAAAGTTGGTTTGAATCTTGCAATCACACCTGGCAAAATTGTATATCGAAACAAATTAATCGAACTTATCCAATATGCACCCACAACTGAAAAAGTTAAGGCAGAACCTATATTAATAGTGCCCGCTTGGATTATGAAATATTATATTCTTGATTTATCTGAAGATAATTCCCTTGTTCGGTTCTTACGCGATCAAGGCTATACCGTTTTCATGATTTCCTGGAAAAACCCGCATCATGATGACCGCGATTTAAGTTTTGAAGATTATCGAAAATTAGGCGTTCTTGACGCGCTCAAAGCAGTTGAAACAATTGTACCACATCAACGCGTCCATGGCATTGGTTATTGTATTGGCGGCACATTATTAAGTATTGCCGCATCAACCCTTGAACGAGACAACGATCATCGATTCAAAACAATCACCTTACTTGCCTCCCAAGCTGATTTTGATGAAGCGGCCGAACTTAAACTATTTATAGATGAATCCCAAATCACTTACCTTGAAGACATCATGTGGGATCAAGGCTATCTAAGCACAAAACAAATGGCTGGCGCCTTTCAGCTTTTAAGATCAAATGATTTATTATGGTCAAAAATGATTCACCAATATCTAATGGGCAAAAGGGAAAAGGGCTTCGATCTTTTAGCCTGGAACGCCGACCCAACACGTATGCCCTTTAAAATGCATTCTGAATATTTACGTGATATCATTCTTAATAATGCGCTCGCGTCAGGAAATTATTTGACTGACGGAAAACCTATTACTTTATCACAAATAAAAACGCCCCTTTTTGTTGTTGGCGCAGAACGAGACCATGTCGCCCCCTGGAAATCAGTTTACAAAATACATGCTTATACTTTTCCTGAAATTACATTTTTACTCACAACAGGTGGTCATAATGCAGGTATTGTAAGCCCGCCTATAACAAAATCAGGACACCGAAAAAGAAGTTATCGTTTATCGGTCAGGGCTAAAAACAATCATACATATATAGAACCCGAAGCTTGGAAAAACTTAACCCCAACTCAAGAAGGATCTTGGTGGATTCCCTTTGCAGAATGGTTAAATAAACATTCTGAAGGTCCACATGATTTACCCAGAATGGGGGCGCCTGAAAAAGGATATCCGGCGTTGATGGATGCGCCGGGGACATATGTCCTCCAACATTAAAACTCTACTGCTGCGGTCGATTGATGCGTCGTTTCGGTACTCAGATCCTCATGTATATAAGGATACACTCCGGTCTTCCGTGCCGAACCTTCTATCACTCGTCTCACAGCAGCGAGTTTCATTTAAGAATGAATGCACTAATTAGATAAACAAACACTCTTGTTTCCCTGGACAAGTTGAAGCGCAACTTCATACGTATAGTTGTTTAACTTTATAAGCAGACAAGAAATGACGCGCGATGCGTATTCTTCATACGTGAGCAAGGAATGACGATGTATCCTTATGAAGTTAAACAACTATAGATCCAGGGTCCAGATTAAAATGCATGATCGCAGATCATGTCAAATTTAAATACATCATTACGAAAGACAATAAATGAAAAAAAATGAAGCGCTTATCCTTCCTTACAAAAATATATATCCAAATATTGGTGAAAATGTTTTCTTAGCACCTACTGCGCAAATCATCGGTAAAGTCACTATTGGTGATCATGCAAACATATGGTTCAATTGCGTTTTACGCGGCGACGTCCATGAAATTTCGGTGGGTGAAGGCACCAATATCCAAGATGGCACAATCATTCATGTAACCACGGGTGGACTCGGCACTCATATTGGTCAAAACGTAACCATAGGACACGCAGCGCTTTTGCATGATTGCACATTGGAAGATGAGTGTTTCATTGGAATGGGTGCAACTCTACTCGATAAAGTCTATGTTGAAAAAGGTGCCATGATTGCAGCAGGAGCACTTGTAACGCCCGGCAAACGCATTCCTAAAGGTGAATTATGGGCTGGCAGCCCCGCAAAATTCATGCGTTTTTTAACCGAAGCTGAATCCTTACATATTTCACATTCCGCCAAACATTATCAAAATTTAGCACAACAATATTTGGATTATTTTAAAGAATAACAATATACACCTCAATCGCAAATTACCTAAAAAAATGAAAAATTTATCATTTGTACAAAAAAAATAAAAAGAGGATAATAAATTATTGTGTGTCGCAATAAGGAGTTTTACGATGAAAAAAAACCTTTTCTCTTCCCTCAATAAAAATCTGATCATTATACTTTCAGGAATGTGGCTAATTTTTAGCGCAATATTCAATATTCATGCTGAAAACAACAACAATAATATTATTGAATATATTTTACAAGTGAAAGAGGCTAATTTTGATAGAGCCGCAACAACTGAAGAAAAAATAAAGATTATTTCAAGCAAATTTAATTTTGTATTCGAACAAAACAACAACAATATTAATGCCTTAGCTTTAGCGATTGGAAATGGCGATATACGTCGTGTAACAAAATTTTTAGAAATTATCGACAATGTGAACGATGAAAATTTATGGGTTTCCGTTTATGATTCCGATTCTGATAAACAAGAACCATATACACTCGCGGACGTCGCTATAGATGCTGAAAGTTTTATAAGTGACGATGAATTAAATTCATTGGATCGTTATGCTATCGTCCAACTTTTGATAAATAAAAAAATTCATTTCAATATAACACCAGAAACTGCCTATAATGAGCTTCAATATTTAGACAAAAAATACACAACACAAAAACAAAAAATAACTGAAATAGCAGCACTTTTTGATGCGCAACATCCACAAAATGATGCATCTTTTATTGAATATAGTAGACTTAAAGCACCCCGAACAAAAAGCTTTCACATAATGCACGTATATGGCGAAATATACGGCTATGACAATTTAAATCCAGAAATATATGCAGCCTTCCAAGAAGGACATGAAAAACTTAAGAATGCACTAAGAGCAAGTTTAGAAGCTGCTTAAAATATCAACAATACTTTATAAAAACTCAATCTACGGGACAAAAAACAACCTTTGCTAAAACCTGCAAATATCCAGCCGTTTCCCTGAACAAGCGAGAAGCGTAGCAACGAGTTCAGGAAAACAAAAGTGTGCAGGCAAGTTTTTAGCATGAAAAGAAAAATTATCCCGTAGATTGATAAAAAAAAATACTACATTTTTGATGCCTTGTAGCAACAAACCATAATTTTTTCTTCCTCATATAGCAATAAATTTAAAAAAAATACGAATATAGCGTTATTTAATAACAATAACTATCATCGTAAGGATTTTATAATGAAAAATAAGTTTAGACCCACGCTCACCTCAAAGCTAATTACATCATTTTTAGGCATGTTCTTATTTTTCAGCACAATCACAAATAGTCACGCAAAGCATGAAAAAAATATGATCATTGAAACAATTTTGACATTAACTGAACAAGCCTTCGATGACGTAGAACGAAAGCTCATTAATGAAATAAAAAAAGAAAATATTACTGAAGAACAAAGATTAATTGTCAAAGAAGAAACTGATAAAGAAAAATTAAGTATTATTTCAACACCCATTTCAAGCAAATATCATCGCGGTAAAAAAGATATACCAAATGATTTTTATCAATTAGAAAATGACAAATTTAATGTTAACCCACTTATTCTATCGATAGCACATGGAGATTTAAGACGCACAAAAAAATTTTTAAAAGTCATGATACCGATTAAATCTGAAAAATTTTGGAATGCAGGATTCGATGAAAACAATACATTAGCACATGCAGCACTCAATCCAGCACATTTTGGATGCTACAATTGGGATCACTTCCAACGTTACAGCATTATAGAATTATTAGCACAAAAAAATATTAATTTTAACAAAGCAGTTCCTATGTTAAAAGAACAATTTATGTATATAAATGATAAAGATTTACCTCAATATCCAGTTATAGAGAGAAAAAAATTGCTTCTCATCGCACTCCTTAACGGTGCTAACGCTGAAATGGAATATAGATTTTTTTCCGAAGAGGATTTTACAAATCCTGATTCCGAGTATTTTAAAACAATATTTGCATGCGGCCTTTATCGTGGTTTTAACAAATTAAACGAAGAAACGCTTAAGTTAATCCAGATTGGATATGAAGCATCATCAGACGTACTAAAAAATGAATGGGGTGAGAATCCATTTAAATCACGCAGTCGACTTTAATTAAAACAAAGCCCCCACCAATATGGGGGCTTTAAACGCGTGTTCACATTTATAAAATCCATCTTGTAACTTCGCAGAACTTACTCTAGTGTGACTCTAAACTAAATCATTGCAAAACAAACACATCAATGAAAAAAATACGCTTATCAATCTCATTGCTAATAAATCTTATGCCCTTTTCACTTATTGCATATCAAGGTGAATTCACCCCTTCTTTGTCCAGAAATGGACAAACAGGCCTTATTGAACTCCCTAATGCACGGATGCATGAAGAAGGTGTAGTTTCGATGGGTGGCAATTATGCTTATCCCAATTTTATATCCTATCTCATGATTCAGCCTTTTTCTTGGCTTCAAAGCAGCATTCATTATACAAACACGCAAGATTTATGGAAAATCAAAAAACACGACAATAATCGTAATTTAGACGCTAAAATACGTTTCTTCAAAGAATCAGCCTTTATCCCTGAAACATCTTTGGGCTTTATTGATGGATTAGGCACGCCTCAATTAAGAGGTTTTTATGGAGCCCTTTCAAAACGTTATTACGATTTGGACTTCACTTTGGGTTTTATCTGGGGGCATTATGGATTACATAATCTTTATAAAAATCCCCATAAATTTATACGTACCTACAATCCACCCGAAATATTTCAAAAAAATCTAAAACGGCATACGCATATTATTCCTTTTGCAGGCATTGAATATGCAACACCCATCAAAGGCTTAAACTTAAAAATTGAAGCTATTGGCGATCACAATATTTCAAAAAAACTAGCACGATACGCGCATAAATTACCTGTGAATATTGGTCTTTCCTATCAACCCTTTTCCTGGCTTCAATTATCCACAGGCTTTGAAAATGGTCATCAATGGATGGCAGGTCTTTCATTGCTAACTAATGTGAATAAAAACCTACCCACTTTAACGCGTCCAACCCCACCTCCCATGATCAAAGCAAGATCTGAAACCTTCAACAATAACCCTCTAATACAAAAAGAGGAAATAAATGCACAACAAATAATCGCTTTTTTAACTCAAAAAGGATTCAAAATTGAATCTCTTTATTTAGGCAATTCAAAAATTACTGTTGTTTTTGAAAACACTTTATATCGACTTCAAACTCAAGCATTAGGACGTCTTGCACGCACGCTTACACAAATAGCCCCCAACCGCATTCATTTTTTTGAACTCATCCAAAGCGACAAAAATCTGCATCTTCAAAAAATCATTGTAAAAAGAGAAGCACTTGAAAAAGTAGTACAAGGTCAATCTTCAATCGAAGAAATATGGCCACATCTTTTTCCAAGTGATGTGCCTTCAGAACTGCCCACAAATCTTATCAAAAATCGAAATCTATATCCGATTTTTAGTCCATACATTTTACCCAAAATCAGACAAAGCCTTTTTGATCAAAACAAACCTATAAGACTTGATATTGGTGCTGGTATTGGCACGCAGATTGAATTTGGTTATGGTTTTTTAGGGGCCGCTGAAATTGGTATAACGCTGTTAAATGATCTGGATAATCTTAAAATTGAATCACCTCATCAGGGACATCGCGTACGCAGCGATATAAAAAGTTACGTGAAACATGGTCGTCAAAATTTAACACATCTTCAATTTGATAAATTATTTCAACTTAATTCTTCTTTATTTGCACGCACATCCATTGGTTATTTTGAGCAAATGTTTGGGGGCATAAGTCAAGAATTCCTTTATAGACCCTATGATCGTAATTTTGCCTTTGGGATAGAAATGAATCATGTATGGCAACGTACATTTAACCAACGTTTTGAATTTCAAAAATATAATGTAACAAATGGACATGCAAGTTTTTATACAGATTTACCTTTTTGGGATATCGAAACGCACCTTCATTTAGGGCGCTATCTCGCCAAAGATTGGGGTGGGACGCTAGAAATTGCTAAACGTTTTAAAACGGGTGTTGAAATCGGTGTTTTTGGAACTTTAACTAATATCAATCGCAAAAAATATGATGAAACAAGGTTCGATAAAGGACTTTGGATCAAAATACCGCTTGAATGGATATTGGGCGGATCAACACGTCAAGAATTCGATTATAATCTTCGCCCCTTAAGTAAAGATGGTGGACAACGTGTTTATGTTTCGAACCGTCTTTATAAATTAACATCTCCTTATAGCAAGAATCGTCTCGAAAAAAATAGTCATTCTTTCCTAAAATAACAGTTTTTGCTTGCAGAAGAATGCAAACTTGCTATGATTTAATGTTATAGAACACTCTAGATCGGAATATAATATGCTCAAAAAACTTGCAATAAGCTTAATTTGTTTTTTAACCTTCGTTGACTTTACAACCACATTAAATGCTAATCCTGACATTAAAAATGAAAAAATTTTAAGACGCAGTAATAGTACAGAGCCACAATCTCTTTATATAGCACGTGCGTCAGACGTCCCTTCCAATATGCTTTTACGTGATCTTTATGAAGGCCTTGTAAACTGCGATCAAAATGGCAAAATTATTCCAGGCGCTGCACAAAGATGGGAAATTGACGAAACAGGTAAAATTTATACCTTCCATGATATTCGCGGGAATTGGTCGAATGGCGATCCTGTTACGGCTCATGATTTTGTATTTGCTTGGCAACATTTGCTTGACCCCAAAACCGCGTCTACTTATGCTTTTATACTTAATCCTGTTCTTAATGCACATGAAATTTCAAAAGGCGAAAATAAAGATCTAAATGCCTTAGGTGTAAAAGCACTTGACGCCCAAACACTTCAAGTCACCCTTAAAGCACCAACAGGTTATTTCTTAAATTCTTTATTACATTATTCCTTCTTTCCTTTCCACAAGGGTGCCTTAGAACAATATAAAAATGAGGTTACAAAACCTGGTAAAATGGTGTCTAATGGTGCTTTTATGCTCACCGAATGGCGCCCCCAAGATTACATTATGCTCAGTAAAAATCCTCATTATTGGGATCAAACGAATGTAAAATTGGATAAAGTACAATATTTTACAACGGAAGAACAAAATACAACACTTAAAAATTATCGTGCAGGGCAGCTTGATTTAACTTATGAAGTTCAAGCTGAAAAAATACAATTTATCAAACGTGACAAAGATCTTGTCAAAGATCTTAAAATACATCCTTATTTAAGCAATTATTATTATGGGATTAACCTGAGAAAGTCGCCATTAGGTACAAATAAAGATCTTCGTGAAGCTTTATCTATGGTTATTGATCGTGAAAAAATTGTAAATCACATTACACTTGCTGGCGAAATTCCAGCCTATGGTTTTGTGCCACCCATGACCGCAAACGCAAAACCCGCATCCCTTTCTTTTCAAGCGCTCAGCACGGAAGATCGTCTTAAACGCGCTAAAGAACTTTATGAAAAAGCAGGGTACAATCTTAAAAATCCCCTCAAATTCGAATTTTCGTATAATACAGACGAAAATCATAAAAAAGTTGCCTTGGCAATCATCGATATGTGGAAACATGCTTTCCCAGGCATCGAAGTCACTTTGCGTAATTTAGAATGGAAAGTCTTCTTACAAGAACGATCAGAGGGCAAAAACATTGAAATGTATCGTAGCGGTTGGGCTGGCGATTATAATGACCCTCTTACTTTTTTAGAAATTTTTAAATCGGATTCAGGTGTTAATCACACTGGTTATAATTCACCTCAATATGACGCTCTTTTAGAACAAGCCTCCATGAGCGTTGATTTAGAAAAACGTGCCGAAATATTTGGTCAGGCTGAAAAAATATTGCTTGAAGATGCCCCACTGATTCCCATTTATAATCGCGTTACAGCTAGACTTGTTAAACCTTGGGTTAAAGGCTATGGCATTGGTGGGTCAAATCTTTTGGATATATTTTATTCAAAAGACTTGGATATTGTAAAATAAAAGAGCTTTAATTTTTCATAAGTAAATATAGCCTTTTAAGGCTGGCCCATTTTAAAATTTGGGCCACTTTTAATTTTATTTTTCAACAATTTTATTTCCAGGCTCACATTCATAGTAAATTACCTCCACACATAATAAATTAATTTCTCAAAAAACATCAAAACATATCTAATCATCTAAATAACGCCTTAACGTATTCTTAATATTTAACATATAAAATTATATTTAAGTGATACAAAGGAGTTTTAAGATGATCAGAAAATATTCTTTACTTGCATTTATTGTACTCTCATCACACAATTTATTATATGTTGAAGCATATGGAGCACCCATTGCCTATACGCAATCAGATCCACTTACACCGCTCGACCCACATCTAAGCAATCATCTAGAACCACTTTACAAAACCAATAATATTCATCAACAACCACGACAAAGTAGAAGTGCAAATGGTGTTTCCTCGAATGTGCTCAACACTTATAAACGTAACCTTGATGAAGCCATGGGTAAAAAAACAACCACAATGCCTAAATCAGTTACTTCAAATACATCAATTGTTACAACAACAACTACAACCACAACAAATGATAAAGTCAAAAAAACCTCAACTGACCAAACGCAGAAAAAAGACATTAAAAAGACTGAAGCATCATCCCAAACGACAACAACAAGCGATACAAATACAAAAAATGAAGACAAAAAAATAATTTCGACAAACGAAGAAAAATACAAAAAAGAAAACAAAATACCTGAATCTATTGATAAAAAAACTGCAAAAGAAGATCAAAAAACGCTCGAAAAAGCAAACGCGAATAAAGAAAGCACTACAACTTTATATGAACAAAAAGACTTCAAAAAAGAAGCACGCAAACAAGCTTATGATGGTGCACGTCCACAATTATGGTATGGCGGTCCATGGAAACGTGGATAAGCAATAGAGCGCTTTCCACTGTTAATAGAGCGTAAGCACACCTCATGTAGAATGAGACTACACGCAGCTCCTCATTCCTTCTCTTAACCAAAAGCGAAAACACTACAGTCGTTCATTGCTTTAAACAAATCTAAAACATGTTGAGAATTCGACTTGCATTGTCCACACCCCCTGATACGCCCCGCGCCAAGACCCGCGGGGTCCATGCTAAAAAAATAAAATGATAGACATAATCGTTAATTTTCAATAAGTTTTATGGATCCCGCGATCAAGTCACGACCATATCATTACCCATAAGTACGACAAGTCTTAATTCTCAAAGCATACCCCACTGTTTCCCTGGACCAATGAGAGCCCAAAGGGCTCGAATGCGGATCCAGGGTCCAGAAATAATCATGATCGAAGATCATGGCTAAATGTTTAAAAAACAAAGACATGCTCTAACGAGCATGCATTTTAATCTGGACCCTGGATCTACGCATGAAGCTTTGCTTCAGCATGTCCAGGGAAACAATGGTAGTGGAAAAAATTTCGAACATGACTGTAAAAACTGCTCCGTAAATTGAATTGAGATATCATAAATTATATTAAATATCAATAGATTAAGATACTTATAGGTAATGATATGGTCGCAGGACGTAGGGGGTGGGATGTTCAAATTTCACCCTCCCTCCCCGTGAGTTACCTTGCGTTAACGTTTCGTCACATTTAAAAAAATTGTGATATTTAAATCACGCACCACACACACTATTTTTCCATCCTCATGCTTCCAAAAACTTATCCCCAAAAACATTGAACAAGTCTGTGGATAAAAATGGGTAAATTCATATACAGGCACACTTTTGCGTGATTTCAAGCCACATTTAATCAATTTTAAGTTGAAAAAAAATGCATTTTTTTATAAAAAAATACTATCTCTTAACCAATTTTTAATGACCCATCATTTATCATTTATGTATGGATGTTTGTATTTATTTACAAAATATCCAGAAATCTAGGTCAACAACCTATAAAATAAATATGTACATTCCGTTGACCTTCTTGTATATTTTGGGTAACTTTTATGACCTAAAATTTGTAAAAAAGTTTTTTTCAAGCAGTTGCATTGGAGGTAAACATGACAGCTGATAAATCGAACATTAAAAACGAGAGTTTTCTCTCGAAAGTTCGTGCCGTTATATGGCCCGTATATGGAAATGAAAATCTAAAATTCATTCCCATGGCATTAATGATGGCTCTCATTCTATTCAATTACACGATTTTGCGCGGCACCAAAGATGCACTCGTCATTTCTGGAGAAGGCTCAGGCTCTGAAGTCACCAGCTTTTTAAAAGTTTGGGGCGTTTTGCCATTTGCGATCATGTTTTTCTTTTTCTACTCAAAATTGAGCAACCTTTTAAGCAGGCCGGCTCTTTTCTACACGATCATTATGATCTTTGTTGTCTTTTTTGCAGCTTTCACAATCTTCCTCTATCCAAATCGTGATGCGCTCCATATGGGCCCAGAGAAATTATTTGCTATGCAAGCAGAGTATCCTTTCGCAAAATGGTTGATACCAATGCTAGCCAATTGGACAGATTCTCTATTTTATATCATGGCTGAATTATGGGGTTCTGTTGTCTTATCGCTGCTTTTCTGGCAATTAGCGAACTTATCCACACGTGTTAACGAAGCCAAAAGATTCTATGGGTTCTTTGGACTTATTGGTAATATGGGTGTGATGTTATCCGGTTTTGCAACAAAATACTTTGATACTTTAGGTAAAGAAGCAACACTTGCATCAGGAAACACAATTGATGGCTATGGAACAACTATTGGTTGGATTTGTGGATCAGTTGCTATTAGTGGCGCTATTATTATGGCGTTGTTTTTCTTCGTAAACAACAAAGTGATTGCCAATCCTAAATATGCACCACAAGAAGGTGAAGCACCCAAGAAAAAAAGCAAGCCTAAATTATCCCTTGGAGATAGCTTTAAACAAATATTTACATCCAAATATTTGGCTTATATCGCATTACTTGTTGTGATCTACGGCATTACGATGAATCTTATAGAACAAACATGGAAAAGTCAGATGAAAATCGCTTTCCCAAGCAGAGCAGAATATAATGCGGCTATGGGTGATGTATTCATCTGGATCTCCGTCCTTACCATGATCTTCATGTTATTAGGATCGAATCTATTGCGTATATTCGGATGGCTTACAAGTGCGCTGATTACACCAATTGTCATTCTTCTCACGGGTAGTGTTTTCTTCGCGATGATTTTATTCCCAGATACGTTTAGACCTTACATGATGGAAATGGGGATTTCTCTTACCGCCGTACAAGTTGCTTGTATGTTCGGGCAATGGCAACAAGTCCTCTCTAAATCAACCAAATATTCTTTATTTGATCCAACGAAAGAAATGGCCTATATCCCCCTTGATGATGATATGAAAATCAAAGGGAAAGCAGCTGTTGACGTTGTTGGGGGTCGCTTGGGTAAATCTGGCGGTGCACTTCTTCAGCAAGTATTACTTGTTGTAACAGCAGGCACACAAATAACGATCGCCCCTTATCTTGCAGGTCTTGTTCTAGTAGGACTAGGTATTTGGTTTTGGGCAGTCTTTGGCTTAAACAAACTATTCGTTGCTAAAAACAAAGAACCAACTGGCGGGCAAAAAGATAAAGAGCCAGCCAATATCGAAAAACCATCTGTTGAGCGTAAATCCGCTTAACAATTATCTTCGATACCTATTAAAAAAGGCGCTTAGGCGCCTTTTTTAATATTCAACATAAATCGTTAACTAAAATGTATTTAATCAGCCGGACCTGCATCATTTTCATGTATATCGCTTTTGGGTGCATCCCCTTTATCAGCCGTTGGTTCCCACAACATCTCTTTCTCACCACCACCTTCCGGTGCAATAGGCATATAATCGTCATAAGCCACAAGAGCTGGTGCATATAAAAAACAAAGGAAGACATAGATATATTTCATGATTTCCTCACATTTTATTATTTACTTTTGAATTCTTCTTCAGCCTTCTCTAGATAGTAATCCATTTTACGACGAATTTGATCTTCACTGATAGACAAATTATTACTTTTAATATCATCTAATAGTTTTTCGATCACATCCTCATGTCCTGGTTTTTTAAAATCAGCATCAACAATTGCATGCGCATAAGATTGTAATGCATCCGCCTGCAATCCAATTTTTTCTCCCAACCACAAACCTATCAAAAAATTGCGACGCGCAAGCATCTTGAATTTATGTGTTAATTCTTGTGAATGCTTTGCTTCTTGGGCTTGTTCTAGATTATCTAAAAATGTCATTTTGTCCCCCGTCCAACGTATTTGATTATTTTAAAGTCTAACGCCAACCACATCTTAAAATAGATAAAAGCAATTGACAAATCCTTCTACATCCCCCATATCAAGAATGCAAGAAGAATCTATGTGAGAGTCACAAAAATGCCGATGCCAGCACAAGAAATTTTAAACATCCTTAAAACTGCTTTTCCAGAAGCGGATATTGAGCTCAATGATTTAAACAATGATCAAAATCACTATGGTTTAAAGATTACAAGCGTAGACTTTAAAGATAAAACACGCATTCAACAACATCAGCTCGTTTACAAAGCGTTGGGCCCTAAAATGGGTAATGAATTGCATGCCTTAGCACTTACCACACAAATTAAATAGAAAGGTTTAAAATGTCAGAAAACCCCGTTTTTAATCAATTTAAAAAAGATATTAGTGAAAATAATGTCGTTCTTTATATGAAAGGCACACAAGATTTTCCCCAATGCGGTTTTTCAAATTATGTTGTTCAAGTCTTAACCCATTTTAATCTTGATTTTAAAGATATTAATGTGTTAGATGACCAAGAAATACGCGAAGGCATTAAACAATTCACAAATTGGCCAACCATTCCCCAACTTTATATAAAAGGCGAATTCATCGGCGGCTGTGATATTGTCCGCGAAATGTATGATTCGGGCGAATTACAACAATTACTTAAAGATAAAAAGATTATCGCCTAAAAAAATTCTAGCCTGGGTAGCTCTTATAAGATATAAATTATAAGTAGATCTTACATAAGGAGTTACCCCCTAATTTGAACGCAGCTTTTTTTTCTAAAAACTATTTAATTTGCTTTTTATTTTTTTTAACGCCATATCTTTCCTTTGCCGCCACCAAAGACGTCAAGATTTTTTATTGGGCCAACGCTATTCCTAAATCCGTATTTACAGATTTTGAAAAAGAAACAGGCCTTAATACTATATCCACTATCTTTGATTCTGACGAATTGCTTGAAGCAAAACTTTATGCTGGTCTTACGGGCTTTGATGTCATCATTTTAACGGCAAACCCTTTTTTACCCAATCATTTAAAAGCCAAATTTTACCAAAAATTAGATAAATCAAAACTGCCTAATCATAATAACTTAGACCCCATTATTATGAAAAAATTGCTCAATTATGATCCTGACAATCTTTATGCGATTCCTTTTTCTTGGGGAAGTGCTGGCATTGGCATCAATCAAGACAAAGTCTTGAAAATTATGCCTGACGCGCCCATAAACTCATGGAAGCTTTTTTTTGATCCCAATATTTTAAAAAATTTCCAAAAATGTGGGATTGCCATGGTTGATTCCTCAACAGAAATTCTCCCCCTTATGCTTCATTATTTAGGCTATAATCCCCACAGTCTAAAATTAGATGAACTCAATCACGCCAAAGAAGCACTTCTTAAAATTCGTCCTTATATCAAAGAAATTAATAATAGCAATTATATTTCTAATTTTGCCAATGGCAATTTATGTCTTGCTTTAGGTTGGTCCGGCAATATATTACAAGCAAGAAATGCCGCGCGTGAAAGCAAAAATGGTATTAATATTACTTATCATCTTGCAAACGAACTAACGCCCATGTGGATCGATATTATGGCCATCCACCATGAAGCACCAAACCCTGATGGCGCACATCAATTTTTAAATTTTATGATGCGTCCTGACATTGCGGCCCGCATTACGAATGAAACCGGTTTTGCAAATGGTAATTTAAGCTCACATTCATTAATAGAACCAGATTTAATTAATGATAAAACATTATTCCCACCACCTGAAGTAATCGAGCGTTTTCACATGGATCATCCTGCACCCCTACGTTATGAGCAAAAACGTGTGCGTGTGTGGGAACAATTTAAAAGTAATAGCAAGGACTAAAAGCACTAAATGAGTAAAAGTAAAATCCCCTTTTATAAAAAAGTACAAGAACAACCTTGGCTAAACCCACGTGAAAAACCCTATATCCATCTTGAAAATATTTCAAAATATTTTGGGGATGTGGCAGCCGTCAAAAACGTTAATTTATCTATTTATAAAAGTGAGTTCTTTTCACTTTTAGGACCTTCCGGTTGTGGCAAAACAACCCTTTTACGCATGCTTGCAGGCTTTGAACGACCAACAACAGGACGTATCTATATTGAAGGCATCGATATGACCGATGTGCCGCCTTATGATCGTCCCGTTAACATGATGTTTCAATCTTATGCCTTATTTCCACATATGAATGTTGAAGAAAATATCGGTTTTGGTTTGCGTCAAGATGGCATCCCTAAAAACGAAATTAAAAATCGCGTTGAACAAATCTTAGAACTCGTCAAAATGAGCGAATTAGGCAAAAGAAAACCCCATCAATTATCCGGCGGTCAACGTCAACGGGTGGCGCTCGCTCGAAGTCTTGTGAAACGTCCTAAATTACTATTGCTGGACGAGCCTCTTGCAGCCCTTGATCGTAAATTACGCGAACATACACAATTTGAATTGGTTAATATTCAAGAAAAAGTTGATATTACATCATTAATGGTTACGCATGATCAAGAAGAAGCCATGACGATGTCCACCCGTATTGCTGTTATGTCTGAAGGTCAAATTGTTCAAACAGGTACACCCACCGAAATTTATGAATTCCCGCACACAAAATTTATTGCTGACTTTATTGGAACAGCCAATATGTTTGAAGGCGTATTGGTTGAAGAAGAACCAGACCATGCCTTAATTCATTCTGAAGAAATTGATGGCGATCTATATATCAATCATGGTGTATCTGTCCCTATTGGCTCCCATGTATGGGTAGCTGTTCGTCCAGAAAAAATCACGATTCATAAAAATGAGCCTAAAGAAAAACGCAATTGTGCTAAAGGCATCGTCGTTGAAATTGCCTATTTAGGCGATGTATCCATTTACCATTTACGCCTTGAAACAGGTAAAATCATTATGGCAACTGTCACGAATTTTAACAGAATTACAGACCAAGAAATGACCTGGGATGATGAAGTGTATCTATCTTGGAAACCATCCAGTGGCGTGGTCTTGGTAACGTAACTATCCACATTATGGACAAAATATGGCTTTAAGTCTAAACATACCAACACTCAGCCGTTTCCCTGAACCAATGAGGGCCCAAAGGGCTCGAATGCCGATTCAGGGTCCAGATAGTACTCATGATCGAAGATCATGACATGCTTTAAAAAAATAGAGTCATGCTCTCCGAACATGTATTTTAATCTGGATCCTGTATCTGCCTTCGAAGCTTCGCTTCAAGGCGTTCAGGAAAACAGTATAATGTATATCAAACTTCGAAATTAAAAGCTAAAACACATGAATAAAAACATAACAACATCAACACTTCAAGAAAAATGGCAAAAAAATCAATCTGGTTTTGGATTTTTATTGTCAAAAAATCTTGTTATATTGCTTCCTTATTTCTGGGTTATTCTTTTTTTCCTCGTACCGTTGCTGATCATCTTAAAAATTAGTTTTGCCGAACCCATTATTCAGCGCCCGCCTTTTACTGATCTTATAGATTTTGTAGATGGAAAGTTTATTCACATAAAATTAACACTCGAAAGCTATTTGAATATCATTAATGACAATATTTATATTCAATCATTCTTAAAATCTTTAAAAATTGCTTCTGTTTCAACTATATTATGCCTTTTAATTGGCTATCCTTTAGCCTATGGCATCACACGTTTACATGAAAAAAAACGCTTTTATTTTCTATTACTCGTTATCCTCCCCTTTTGGACCTCTTTTTTAATTCGGGCTTATGCATGGATCGGTCTTTTAAAGGATGATGGTATTATCAATTCCTTTCTTTTATACACAGGACTTATTAATCAACCCCTCGCCTTACTCAATAACGAATTTGCTGTTTATATCGGTATTGTCTATTCTTATCTACCTTTCATGGTCCTATCCTTATATGGCAGCCTTATGAAAGTTGATGAATCACTTCTAGAGGCCTCAGCTGATCTTGGATGCAAACCTTATAAAAGCTTCCTAACGGTAACACTACCTTTGTCCATTCCTGGTATTATTGCAGGATCCATGCTCGTTTTCATTCCAGCTGTTGGAGAATTCGTGATTCCTGATCTTTTAGGCGGTCCGGGCATTAATATGATTGGCAAAACATTATGGACAGAATTTTTTCTAACGCGTGATTGGCCAACAGCCTCAGCACTCGCCATTGTTCTACTCGTTATTTTAATGGTGCCCATCGCTATACTCCAATATATACAACGCAGAACAGCGATTGGAGGATCATATAATGACAAATAGATCTTATTTTAGACTCATAAGCCTTGGTTTAGGGTTCGCCTTTTTATATTTACCCATTTTAATGCTTATTATTTACTCCTTTAATGAATCTCGTTTCGTCAATGTCTGGGGCGGTTTTTCAACCAAATGGTATCAAACATTGTTTGAAAATGATGAAATTCTTGATGCTGCTTTTTTAAGCATTAAAATTGCAGCGGTTACGGCCACGATCTCGGTCTTTATTGGCACCCTCGCCGCCTTGGCTTTGGTACGTTTTGGTAATTTCAAAGGACGGTTTTTATTTTCAGGCCTCGTCACGGCCCCCCTTGTTATGCCAGAAGTAATTATTGGTCTTTCCTTTTTACTTCTTTTTATAGCCCTTGAATCCTTGACAGGTTGGCCGAGCAATCTAGGTTTTTCAACAATCACAATTGCGCATGTTACGCTTTCTTTGGCCTATGTCGTCATTATTATCCGTGCGCGCTTACAAAGCTTTGATTATTCACTTGAAGAAGCTGCCCTTGATTTAGGCGCAAAACCGTATAAAGTCTTCTTTAAAATTACATTACCCATCATTATGCCCGCTTTATGCGCCGCATGGCTTCTTGCCTTCACTTTATCGCTTGATGATTTGGTTGTTGCAAGCTTTGTCACAGGCCCAGGTGCCACAACATTGCCCATGGCTATTTATGCGTCCATCAGAACAGGCGTTAGCCCTGAAATTAACGCCCTTGCAACCCTTATTGTGTTGTTCATTTCACTCGGCATTGCGATGGCTGCCATTATTATGAACCGCAAAAGAAATGATCGAGCGTCTTATTAAGGTTTAAAACATTAAATTTTTCCTCTTGCTTCGTTTATGAATTTCGTTCTATAAATCATCACGTTAGAACAATAAAATTTTTATAGAAAATCAATAGGTTCTAATTTAACAACCAATAATCGAGGGAAATAATGATTCAACGTATATGTTTAACGCTTTTTATGCTCGTTTTTACACTTGATGTAAGTGCCCTATCTCGTGAAGAAAAAGAAAGAATCACTAAAGAGTTTTTAAAAGACGCAAGCGAAAGTGTTCGTCGAAATTTATCATCGCATATATCTTTTTTCGAACAGCTGCCATTAAGTAGTTATTCTAAGGAGGATAAAGAATTTATTAAATCTCATCTTGATCAATTAGTCACACTTACTTGGTTAAAAGAACTTGATTTATCAGGATTTGAATTAGACTCTTTTCCTAATTTATCCTCAATGACCGAATTAAAAGTATTGAAGCTTTCTAATAACAACATTCAGAATCTACCTGATTATATTGGACGTCTTGATAGCCTCAGAGAACTCAATCTTTTTAATAATTTATTTACAGAAGTGCCAAAAAATTTAAAACATTTAAAACATTTACACTCACTTTCCTTATCTAACAATAAGATTAGTATAATTCCTTTATGGCTTATCCAAGAAACACAAATAAAACAGCTTGGTTTAAAGGATAATTTCATACGAAATATTCCCTACGAATTTAGAAATTGGATTTTATTAGGTGGTTATATTGACGTTTCAGGTGTTGCACTTCAAAAAACAAGTGAAGGTATAAACTTAGGATTAGATGATTTAGAATTTTTACAAAAAAAGCAAAAAGAAAAAAAATATTCTCCAGCAAATTTTAACAATAAATCTTTAAAATCTGCTATTTACCAAAAAATTGAAAAACAAAATCCACATATCAATCTAGATAATCTTTCAGAAATACGTACAAAAGATTTACCTGAAACTAGTTTAGAGGGCAATGAAATGATCTCTCTATTTAATAAACTGCTTGAAAAGCTTAATCTTCAAAATGACAACAAACCTTTTTATTTAGATTTTTATGAATTGACTGGATTCTGGCCTAATGATTCTGATCCAATTACAAATAAAAAACGTTTTCAAGAAATTGCTTTTCCTTTTGTAATTGAATTTTTAAAATCAGTTTGGGATATGCCTTTTTCTAAAACAAAAATATCTAGTTTTATTATAGAGGAAAACAAACTTTTATTTAAAAAAATATTTACGTATATCATTACAAAACTTAATCTTAAAGAGAATAAAGACCTTGTTTTTTCCTTTATGTATCAGATGATAGAATCAGTTATCAATCCATTTAACTTGTTAGAAATTATACATCCAACTTTACTTGAGTTACAAAAAAGAGATTTGTATCTAATTGAAGATATAAAAGATAGATTGTATCAATTTATAGTTTATAAGAAAGAGTCATGCCTTGATTTAGCGTTATCAAATATTGACAAAAACCATCAGATTCCAATTAAATGCTATTATAAACTATCGTTAAATAAAGATCTTGGCCTTTCTTACCAAGATATAATGCCTCACATACGTTTATCTATACCCGCAAATGATCCTTTTGAAGGAAATCCCTGGACTATCTTTGATTGCTTTTTAATGAGATTTACACCTAATTATCTTATCGTCTCAATTATTGAAAACACAAAAAAGAATAAAGAAGAAAATAGTCTTTTTACAACTAAAGAAATAGCTCAATTTTTAAAAGAAAACGATGAAATAGATGGATCAAATCCAAATTACTGGGAAGCTTATTTTACCGAAGATCCATTTATTGATGACAACCAATCCACATTAAAAGAAAAAGGTGCTCAAAAAGTATTAGAACTTTTTAGTATTATTAATGAGGAGTAATTAGCAACATATTTAAAAAGAGTTCATTTAATATCTTGTTAACACACTCTTTTTAATCTATATACAAAAATTTTTTTGATCTATTTAAGAATTTTCTTTTATAAATTCTTCATATAACAAAAAAATTTTTGTAAAAAATAAATACGTTCTAATACAACTAACAACAATAGAGGAAGATTATGATTCAACGTATATGTATAACGATTTTTATGTTGGTTTTTGCACTAAATCTAAACGCAATATCTAGAGGAGAAAAAGAAAAAATTACCAAAGAATTCTTAAAAGACATAAAAGACATAAACAGCATGGCTCATGATGATCTTTTATCAAGGCTGGCACATCATAATCAGCTTTCTTATAATCATTCCAATGAAGACTCAAAAGACTATCTTAGGTCCCGCTTTGATCAGTTAGCTATATTTACTTGGCTAACGTTAATTGATTTATCAGGATTTGACTTAGAAAATGTTCCTGATTTTGTATCCTCTATGAAGGAATTAAGAATATTGAATATTTCAAACAATAAAATTGTTTCTTTGCCCGATGACCTTTCTCAACTTAACAACATCGAAGAACTCAATCTTTCTAATAATTTATTTACTGATGTACCTGAAAGTTTAAAAAATTTTACTACATTAAGCTTACTTGACTTATCTAAAAATAGGATCAGTGCCATCCCATCATGGCTTGTTCAAAATAAAAGTATAAAAAAACTTATTTTTTCGGATAATTTCATACGAAGTATTCCTAAGGAGTTTAAAAATTGGCTTTCATCAGGGGGTGATATTGTTCTATCAAATGATACATTTCAAAAAATGGGTGAAGGAGAAAATATTGGTTTAGATGATTTACAATTTTTAAAAAGAAAACAAAAAGAAAAAAAATATTTTTCGGCAAATTTTAATAATAAATCTTTAAAATCAGCTGTTTATAAAAAAAATGAAAAGAAATACCCACATATCGATTTAGATAATCTTTCAGAAATACGTCCAAAAGATTTACCTGAAGCTGATTTAGACGGCAATGAAATGATCTCTCTATTTAATAAATTATCCACAAGTCTTAATCTTGAAAGTGACGACAGACCTTTGTATTTAGATTTTTATGACATAACTGGGTTCTGGATTGATGATATTGATCCCATTACAAATAAAAAATGTTTTCAACAAGTTGTTTTTCCTCTTGCAAAAGGATTTCTTAAAACAATTTGGAATATGCCTCTTTCCAAAGGAGAAACAGCAAGTTTCATACTAGATGAAAACAAACTGCTATTAAAAAATATATTAGCTTATATCCTTACAAAACTTAATGTTAAAGAAGATAAAGGACTTATTTTCTTATTCATGCAACACCTAGTACAAGCTGTTATTAATCCTTTAAATTCTATAGAGATTATACAACCAACTTTATCAGAATTACAAAAAAGTGACTTACATCTTATAGAAGATGTAAAAGATAGATTGCTTCAATTTATAGTATATAAAAAAGAATTATGTTTTGATTCAACATTATTAAATGTTGACGAAAAATATCAAATTCCAATTAGATCTTATTACAAAACGTCTTTGAATGATGATCTTGGACTTTATTGCCAAAACATCCCAACTCAAATACGTATACCTATCCCTACAAACGATCCTTTTGAAGGAAACCCTTGGTCAGTACTTGATTCTTTTTTAATGAAGTTTACACCTCATTATCTTATTGAATGCATTATTGAAAATACAAAAAAGGCTATAGCAGAAAATAGTTTTTTTACAATCGAAGAACTTGCTCAATTTCTAAAAGAAAACGATGCAATGGATGATTCAAATATCAATTATTGGGAACCTTATTTTACCGAAGATCCATTTATTGATGACAACCAATCCACTTTAAAAGAAGAAGGCGCTCAAAAAGCATTAGAACTGTTAGGCATTATAAATGTGGAATAGTTACTAACCTTCCGTAAGAAGAGTGCATTTTATCGATTCAGAATGAACCCTTTTAAACAGAAACCAGGCTCATCAATTGATCCTGGTTTCTAGTTTATAAACATATCGACTCTAATTATCTTAAAACATAAACAAAAAATACATAAGAATTATGGTTTTAAGAAAAAAGGATATGCCTCAAAAAAATCAGCATTGCGGTTACTTACGTTACCAGCAATTAAATTCTTTATATTGTTTTTAACCTCAACTAAAATCATGCGTTCATTCTTCGCTGCATTCAGTAAAGGACGGAATATAAGCTCGTCTTCTTTAAGACGCTCTTCCTTTTTCTTAAACTTTAGAACGGACGCCTCATCTTGAAACTTAAGCGCAACAAGTCTTGCTCTTGCAAGTTTAGATAAAGAGGCATCCAACGCTATTTTATAATATTTCTTAATCTTCTTAAGTGCTTTTTCTGCTATTACGAATTTTTCATCAATTTCAGCACTATATGAAAGCAATTGTTTTGCCATTTTGACATTTTCTTCACCCAAATTAAGATATTCTGCTCCTTGAAACTTACTGACAGACGCATAATGTGGTTCAGTTTGCATATTTATCAATGTCTCCCTACTTCGTATTTCTCTTATCATAATATCATTAACCATAAATCCAGGCCTCGCTTTTTGAAGCATCGTCAAGAATTCACCCGCTTCAATTTCAAAACCCAAAAGATTTTCATAAAGTTCCGCAAATTGTGGAATAGCCAATTGATTTTCAAATTGACCACCATCAGGATTATGAAGTTCTTTTTGAAATTTGTGACTATCCACTAAAAATATTAACTTTTCAATATCCTGTTGCAGTTTTTCTTTAAACGTATTTTCTTTTTGTAATGCGATTTGTTCAACACTTAATAATCTATTTTTTCGCGCATCTTGATTTGCCTTTTCTAACGCACTATCTTTAACAATTAACAATTTGGTCTTTAAAGCATCTTGACTAATTTTAGTCTCTTGTGATGCAAAGCACCAACGCAAAGCTTCAACTTCACTACGGCCTTCTGGATTACCATGTTGAACCATGTAACCTAACGATATTAAAGCACGTAAGTGACCTTGATCCGCCGCACTTTTAACCCATTTCAAAGCAGCTGCACGATACTCAGCAGGAGGTATTTCAGATCCTGTTGCAACAATATTTTGTAATTCTAAATGTAATATTCCAAAAAGAAATTGTGCATTAGGATCATTTCGTTCTGCACCTTCTTGGATTGCTTTAAAAAGTTTTGGAAAAGTTTCAACAAAAGGTTTCCTGCCAATCCCACGGAAAAGCCAACGCAAGACATGTTCATAAGAATGTATTAAAGCATAGGCATATCGATCATCTAAAATTGCTCTATTTTCAATATCGTCCCAAGTTGAAACCTTAAGACCAAAACGACCCTTTTCTTGAGTGTACTGCACAAAACCCCAATAAAACCCTTCAATAATTTGATCTTGGGCGTCTTTATCACCTTCATTTGCACGTTGCGTAAGATCGCTTAAATTTTTTCCCGTCCATTTTGCTGCATCATAAAAAGGTTGTGTTCGAAGTTGTATTTGTTCAATAGGCGCTTCAGTAACAATATCATCTTCCATATCCTCTATAAGTTCAGTTTCAACAAGAGGTATTTTAAAATTAGGATCATTTCCAAAAACTGTTTGATCTATTTCAGAAGAACTTAACAAAGGCGTAGCTTCTTTTAAAAAAGTAAGAAGACGAAAATCACCTTGTTTACTGGGAGCACAAGAAATTTTTCCTGCATAAGGATAATAATGTTGAAAAAAATATCCAAACAAAGTGTGTTCTTGTTCAGCATCTTCAGGACCAAAAAAATATGCATTATATTTATATGGGCGAACATTAAATCCCGTTGATAAAAAAAGAATTTGATCGGATTTTTCTTTTTTCTTCGAAGCAAGAAAATAATTTTCAGGCAAATTTTCTTTTAAATAAGTTACAAGATGTGTTTTAAATTCATTCTGAAAATATTTAATCATATTTTCACAATCTTTACAAAAATCCAAGTAAGAATGAAAACCAATTTGCAGTAATTTCACTTTAGAATTGACAGGAAGTTGCTCAATAGCTTTCACAAAAAGATTTTTTTTGCCATTCATAAATCCAATCGCTGCAGCTTCACTATGAGATCTATTATCACAATCTGGCCACAAAGAAGCACAGGTCACAAATTTTGCTTTTACACCACCTTGAAGATCCTCAACCGGTTCTTCAGTCCATTCTTGAGAGGCATGGTTGTAAAAATCAACCAAACAATATTGGCTAGAATCAGCATTATCTTTAAAAAAGAAACTATTATCCTCTTCACGCATACATAATGAAAACACCTTATCCTGTAATCCTGATATGCCTGGCGCTTTATACGAAATTCTTAACGATAACAAAAGATGATTTGAATTAAAGTCTTTTCTTAATATCTGATCATTTGAATGTAATTGATCTAAATAATTGTAATATTGTTCAGCATCTGGAGGATAAAGAGCAATCTTCCTTTCGCCATGATGCTTAGTGACAAGGATCAATTCAGCTTGATTCGAGAGGTACATGTTGTCGCCTCTATGCGTCCAAGGGTATCGAGCAGCTTCTACCTGCAATCCAAAAAAAGAAGCAATAACAATCGATAAAACAACATTCTTCTTAAAAACGAGATTACACAACGATAACAACATTCATATTTCCTTAAACAAAAAAAACGATTAATAAATTATGTTTTACTTTAATTTTCAATAAAATTCAATATAAATTAAAAATTATATTAATTTGTTTGCTGTTTGTATTAAAATTTATTATGATTTTTTTTACAAAAATCTTTTTTTAATAGAAAAAATCAAATTTTAACCACTGTATTAAATTAAAAATATTTACAATACATAAAAAATATTGCTATATAATAACATAAATTAATTTAATCAAATACAATCGACTAATGGAGTTCACGTTATAATGCGCATTATCTTAATGTTATTTATCTTTTTTTGTAGCAATGAAGTATTGTCATATCATCTCGTTGAAGATGGTGATCTTATTCGTGTTTTTGACGACGAAGGAAATCAAAAATGTGCTTACAATAAATATAAATGCAGAATCATTTTTAGTGAGGATGGAAAATCTTTTTCTGTAAAACGTATTGAAAAAAGAACAATAAATGAGATTTCAGCTGATATTCCATGTTCTGCAGATAAACCTCCTGCTAAGATAAGAAAAATTGATCCAGAATCAACCAATAATAGTTCGGTTGTAATTTCAGAAACCCAGGCAGACGAAATAGAAAAAGACGAAGCCTCGGAGATTCTTCCTAAACATCAAACAAACCCATTTACAACACCAATAGGTCAAAAAACAACACAAAAAAAAATTAGCGATTATTTTGCCCAAGCTAAACCTATCTCTATACCTAAATATATAGAAGGATTTTACCCTTATCCTGCAAGCGATAAACCGCGAAAACAAAGACTTTCTCCATACAAACAAATGCTTAAAAAGAAAGAAGAAAAAAAATCTTCAATAAAGTCAATTTCACCACATGCTTTAGAGACACGTGCAGTTCAGGCGGATAAAATTAAATTAACTTCACCTAAAAAAATAGAAGAAAAAGATCAAGATAAAACTTTATTGGGTATGCCGATTATAAATCCAACATTGCCACTTTTGGCTAGTTCAGAACCAATTGTCACTTTAGACTCGTTCATTGATGATGATTTTGAAGATGAAGAATTTTTAAAAGAATTAGATCAAATTGAAAAAAGAGCTTTGTTAGAACTTGATCAAAAAAAGACATCAAAGCAAATGAGCTTAGCACCACCACAAATTATATCTCATGTAGAGCCTGTTCAAACGAAATCCCATTGTTCCATAAAACATATTAAGGGATTTGAAGCACATAAGGCTTTATTAAAAAAAATGATGAAATCTGCACATGAGCAAATATCAATATCAAGTGAATCTATTTCATTCCTTGATAAAGATATTTTTAACTTATTTCGAAAGCTCAACAATAGAGGCGTCGAAATACGTATTTCTTACCGAAAATATATACCTTCATCAGTGAAAAAATTTTTTAATGAAATTAAAGCTAATTTATCCCAAGAACAAGTGCATATGAAATACCTTTATGTTGATGGTAAATGTATTATTATTGGATCTCACAATTGGTTAGATTTTAGGAATGAATCGAATGATTCTTCTTTTAAGATTTCTCAAAACAATGAATATATTAGACGATTATGGGCAAGAACTTATCACAAGGAATTCGAGTATGCGGACGGGTGTCTTAAACCTTGTCGTCAATTTATACTTGAATTACCACATTCTTCACAATTACACTTTTTAACATCTTTAAAATTGCATGAAGATTTTTTACGATGTATGTATAAAAAAGCAAATCATGAAATCAAAATTTATTCTCCTCACGTTACTTTTGCTAATGCTGAAAAAAGATTAAAAGATGCAGCTTCAATTATTAAAGAAGGTGTTTTAATTAAAGTATTTGTTGGGTCAAATAATGCGACAGATAGATTACGGCGTTTAGTTGAAAACGATCCCGATTTATCTGGAAAAATTGAAATATTTGAAGATGATGATTTTCATCAAAAAACACTTATTGTCGATAACAATTTGATCGCTGAAGGATCTTTTAATTGGCTTTCTTCTTCAGCAAGCGAAGAAAGTGACTATCATAATTTTGACGCGACTCTTGTAATACAAGGCCCCCTGGCAAAACAATTTATTAAAAAAGCAATGCAGTAAAATAATGCCCATACGGCTCATTTCATTAGGCATTATAGCAACTACCATTATCATGAATCGCAAAAGCAATGTCGGATGTCTTATCAAGGATTAATATATTAAGAAAAGTTTTTAGCATAACACTGGCCAAAAGCATCTGCTTTCGCTATGATGCCACAAAGAATTTTCTCAAATACCTAACATAGAAAAACCTATTAAATGTGCGGCATTGCAGGCTTTATTGATTTTAAAAAACGGTTGAACGAAGAACACCTTCGCAATATAACACAATTAATGATCAATTCTATTCAACATCGTGGGCCCGACGATGAAGGCATTTGGGTTGAACCTGAAAAAAATATTGCCTTGGGGCATCGTCGCCTCGCAATTTTAGACCTTTCACCTTTAGGGCATCAACCTTATCTTTCGAATGACCATAATCATATCCTTGTTTATAATGGTGAAATTTATAATTTCAAAGAAATTCAACACGAATTACGAGAAAACAATATTGCGTTCAAAAGTCAATCGGATACTGAAGTCCTTTTAAAAGCACTCATTCATTGGGGTATAGACAAAACATTACCTAAATTAAACGGCATGTTTGCTTTTGCTTATTACGATAAAACACGAAACAATTTTTATCTTGTACGCGATCGTATGGGCGTTAAACCCCTTTATTGGTCCTGGGATGATGATATTCTTGGCTTTGCCTCAGAACTCAAGGCCTTAAAATTTTTGCCGGATTTTAAAAAAGAGCTCAATACAGATGCGCTTTACAATTATTTTCGCTTGGGCTTTATTCCAGCCCCTTTATCGATCTATCAAAACACGCATAAATTAGAGCCTGGCCATTATCTTAAAATCGACCTTCAAACACGTGATATTCAACATCATAAATATTGGCACATGCCGAAAATGGATATACCGAAAACGCGAGAAGATATTTTACAAAATCTTGATCATTTAATGTGTGATGCTGTCAAAATTCGTATGTTTTCAGACGTCCCTATTGGTGCCTTATTATCTGGCGGCATTGATAGTTCGCTTATCACAGCGATGATGCAAAAACAAAGCACAACACCTATCAAAACATTTTCGATTGGTTTTACAAGTGCTGAACATAATGAAGCCCCATATGCCGAAAAAATCGCCGCCTTTTTAGGCACAGACCATCAAAGCCTTTATGTCGATCCTAAAGATGGATTGGCCCTTATCCCCAACCTAAATAGCATTTATGATGAGCCTTTTGGCGATTCCTCATCCATTCCAACATTACTTTTGTCAAAACTAACACGCCAACACGTAACGGTTGCTTTAAGCGGCGATGGCGGAGACGAATTGTTTTTAGGCTATAATCGTTACCCCATATTGGAACGCTTCAAAAAATTTTGGGATTATTCACCCAAAGTTAAAAAAGCACTCCTTAGTCCCCTTTTATTTCTTTCCCCTGATCATTACGATAAAATTTTAAAATTTTTGCCATCAACAATACGTCCTAAAATGATTGGCGATAAAATTCACAAATTTTCCAATAGCTTAATGCAATCCAATATTGATGATCTTTATGCCCATCTTTTTGGCCAATGGTCAGATACAGATGCCTTAATATCTAAAGGCAAAAAATTAAATCTTATCCCCAATAATACTCAAAATTTAGTTGAATCTATTCAAAGCTTGGATTATCAATATTATTTGCCTGACGATATTCTAACCAAAGTTGATCGGGCGTCCATGGCTTATGCACTCGAAGCCCGGAATCCCTTCCTAGATTATCGCGTTGTTTCTTATGCAAATTCAATGCCTTATGATATGAAGTTAAATGATTACACGCCCAAATGGGCTTTACGTACATTGCTCAAATCATATATCCCCAACGCATTATATGATCGCCCCAAATCAGGTTTTGCAATCCCCCTTAAAAATTGGTTGAGCAACGAATTACGGGGATGGGCTGAGGATCTATTATATTCGAAATCTTTCCGCAATCTTGATTTCTTAAACCATACCTTAATTCAAGAAAAATGGATTGGTTTTACAAAAGGACGTAGTGAATCCATGCATCAATTATGGACAATGTTAATGTTTGCAGAATGGGCGCAAAAGGAAAACATTAATGGATAAGAAAAAGCTTCTTTATTTTGTAACTGAAGATCATTATTTTTGTTCGCATCGCCTTGAACTCGCTAAAGCAGCACGCCAAAACGGATATGATGTTTACGTTATGACAAATGTTAACAACCACGGTTCTGTTATTACAGATGCAGGTTTAAAACTAATGCCTTTGAGCCTTGAACGCAAAGGCACCAACCCCTTAACTGAACTTAACCATATTCGCAGCATCAAAAAAATTTACACTGAAATACAACCCGACATCATCCATCAGGTTGCCTTAAAACCCATTCTGTATGGAACAATTGCCGCACTTTTTTTAAAGAAAAAACCAAAAATCATTAATGCTTTTACAGGGTTAGGGTATTTATTCACATCAACCAAAGTCACCATTAAAACAGCTTCTTTTGTAGCACTTAATCTTTTTAGATTTATATTTAAACGCACAAAATCAGATATTATCCTTCAAAATGTGGATGATCTTAATTTTTTTAAAACACAAAAATTAGCCAAAACTGAAAAATTACACTTAATTCGCGGATCAGGGGTCCATCTTTCAGATTTTCCTTTCAGTCCTGAACCAGAGGGCGAAATTACAGCTTTATTTATCGCACGCATGCTTAAAGACAAAGGTGTGATTGAACTTATTGAAGCCGCCAAAATGCTAAAAGCTGAAAATGTGCCCCTAAAGATTTTGTTTATTGGCGCACCCGATCCCCATAATCCATCCTCCCTTAAAGAAGAAGATATTAAAACTTGGGAACAACAAGGACTCATCACCTGGCTTGGACATCAAACAAAAATTGCTGATTTTTGGACACGCACACAAATTGCAGTGCTTCCGTCTTATCGGGAAGGATTACCCAAATCATTGCTTGAAGCAGCTTCTTGTGGCCGCCCCATTATTGCAACGGATGTGCCAGGCTGTCGTGAAATCTGCATTGATGGTTTAAATGGCTTTCTTGTCCCTGCAAAAGATGCTTTTGCAATTAAAGAGGCCCTCAAAAAACTAACTTTCGATGCCCAATTGCGGCAACAAATGGGCAAAGAAAGCCGTAAACTTGTTGAAGATCATTTCAGTATTGAAGCTGTTATTGCGCAAACACTTGAGCTTTATAAATAAAATGATTCAGTTCATCATTTTTTGTTTATTCACCTAAAACATTCAAATAGTCTGCCGTCCATCTTCTTAAATTAAATTTATCTTTAGCAGGATTATATCCACTATTTGCAGCTTTTTCATACCATTCATGCGCTTTTATTTTATCAATATCTACACCTATTCCATTATTATACATCCTAGCAAGATCATATGAAGCATTCGCATATCCTTGATTTGCAGCTTTTTCATGCCACTTAAAGGCTTTTTTACAATCATTCTCTACACCTATTGCATTCTGATACATATATGCAATCCAATATTGAGCCACTGGATATCCTTTGTCCGCAGATTTTTTTACATATTCATATGTTTTTATGTAATTACCCATAGCATAATATTTAAAACCGATTGCGTGTAAAGCTTGTGGATATCCTTTATCTGCCGCTTTTTGAAACCATGCATATGCTGTAATATTACTTTGCATTACCCCTAATCCATAGAGAAACATAACGCCTAAAATATTTTGGCAATGTACGTTATTTGACTTAGCTTTTTCAAGAATAGTTGGATAACATCTAGTCAACACATCATTCATTTTAAATGCTGTCAATAATCCGTAATATCTTTCATCATTTTTTATTTTATTATCTAAATCTATAATTTCTCGTTGTTCAAGATCAATAATTTGTTGTAATACAACTCCATTATAAATAAGATCAATCAATTCATTTTCTTGTTCTTGCGTTCTATCATTTGAAAGTAATTCCAAATAATATTCTTCAGTATATTTTTTTATGCTGTTTTCGTCATTTATTACAATGATATTTTGATTAAAGTTATCATCTTCATACATAGAAAATGCTGCATTACAACAAAATACAGAAATCAATAGAAACAAAGAAGAAATGTTTTTATATTTAGTCATGATATTTCCTTATAAAAATAATTAGATAATTATTAATACATCAACTTAATTAAAAAATCAATAAAAAAGAAATATACTTTAAGTTAAAAAAATTACAACATAATTAAATAAGGGCGTAATATTGCTTCGCATAAAACCCATCTTTCGACAGCAAATCAAGATGTGTCCCTTCTTCGACTAATTTTCCTTGATCAAGCACAAAAATCCAATCTAATTGTTCAATTGTTGATAATTTATGCGCAATAACGATGCTCGTTCTATCTTGCATCAAAAAATGTAATGCTTTTTGAATCAAGGCATCATTTTGATTATCCAAAGCATTCGTGACTTCATCAAGCAAAATAAGCAATGGATTTTGTAAAAATGCACGGGTCAAAGCAAGACGTTGTTTTTCACCGCCTGATAATTCGATGCCTATGCCCCCTTTTGATGCTGCGATGAATGTTTCGAAACCCTGTGGCAATTTTTGTATAAAATCATAGCATTGGCCTAATTTAGCAGCTTCAATGAGTCTATCTGTTTCAATTTTTTCACCTAAGGTTAAATTTTCACGAATTGTAGTTGAAAAAATAACAGGCTCTTGCGGGATATAAGCTATTTTTGACCGTAATTCCTTTAGATCAAATTGATTTAATGGGATGCCATTCCACAAAATTTGTCCATTGATCGGATCATAAAGGCGCAACAAAAGACGAAATAAGGTTGATTTGCCGCTGCCTGATGCGCCCACCAAACCAATTTTATGACCTTTTTTAATTTTAAGATGAATATCCTGTAACGCTTTTTGACCCTGATCCATCCCAGGGTAAGCAAAATTGATGGCATCAAAAATAAGTTCTGGTGTTTCATTTTTAAAAAACAAAGGATTTAAAGGCGAAAATATTTCAGATTTATAATCCAGCAAAGCGGCTATTTTGGTGAGCATCAGTTTCATTTGACTAAACTCTTGATGACTTTCGCTTATAACACTCAGTGAAGACGCGGCTATAATGGCATAAAAAATAAAACTCGATAAATCGCCTGCACTTATGTCATGGGAAAATACTTGGTGCCCCCCATACCAAAGCACAAATCCTATACCACCAAAAACGAGCGTAAAAACAATCATAATGAGCGCAGAGCGCAAGCGAAGTCTTTTTTGGATAATATCCTTAAAGGCATTTAATTTTTGCTTATAATATTGATGAAAATAATTTTCTTTAGCACTTGCTTGAATAAAAGGAATTTGACCAAAAACTTCCATTAAAAACTGCGTTTGATCTTGTTGATCCATTTGAATTTTTTGCGAAAAAACTTTTATCTTTTTTGCAATCCATAGACTTGGTAAAAGGATAATCGGTATAAGCAACAAGGCTATACTTGCAAGTTCAAAATTTGTCCAAAATAAAAGAAAAACGCCACCTATAAAAAGCAATATATTACGCACCATAACAGGCATTGTTTGGCTGAGTGTTGTTTGCACAAAGGTTAAATCTTGACTGAAATGCGTAACAAGCGATCCCAATGATTCTTTTTGATAAAAATAACGATCTTGGTGAATATTATGCTGAAAAAATCTATCTTTTAGTTTTAAAAGCGCATTTTCGCTTGCCCAATTAAGACAATAATACCTTACATAACTTGAACACGATAAAACAAAAATAATGATGCCTAAATAGAGAAGACCTTGATTTAAAATCTCGGGATTTTGACTCACGAAGCCCTTATCAATCAAAAACTTAACACCTAGTCCAAAAGCTAAAAAAGTTACACTTGCAATAAGAATAGCGCAAAATCCAAAAAAAATGGGCCAAAAGGGAGGGTTTAATAATTTTAGAATCTCGCGCCATGATAGTAATTTCATATTATCTTATTCTTAATGACAGGGTTGGCTTTTATAGTTTTGAACAGCTTGGGCTAAATTATCGAGTGATATTGAATAGGTGTTCAGAAGATCAGGATGTTTCCCCAAAGATCTTTCCGTCTTATTAAAACGATTACCCAATTTTTCGTGCGCCTCACGCTCAACAATTTTCACTTGATGGTTGGCCATGCCAACATTCGTTTTTAATGTCTTACATTTCAATTCAAGATGATGGTTTGAGCTTAAGTTAACTTTTTTGTTTATTAATCCATCACTTACACATCCTGCTTGAGTTAAAAGCATCGAGATAAAAAATAAATACACACCAGTTTTTTTAAACATTTAACACTCCAATTTTCATCATCATAAAACCATCTTATCGATAAAAAGTGAATTAAAAGTTAATGCGCTTTTTCTAATGCATTCAATTTAATGTATATAATGTCATATATGTTGTCTTATTGTTACACTCTTTTTTAAAAATACTGCCAATAATGACATACATCATTTCCTTGTCTGTCTAACTGACATATCATTTTTTCATCAACTGGATCTACGTAATGATTATAACATCATGCGCCAGGTTGATATTTTAATTTTTTGGAGGTTTTTCAATGAAAAGAATTTTACTGAGCACTGCGCTCTTAGCAACAACCTTATTTGCAGCACAAACAAATGCAGAACTTGCTGTTAAAGAAGGCCAATTTACTGTAACACCACATGCTGGTATTGCACCAACAAGCTCTAAAGATGCACGCGTTACACGCACATTTACTAAAACAACACCAGGTCAAGTTGTAAACTTTCCTGCTGGCAATCAAGATGTTGCTGATAATACTTTTGTTCGTAGATCTTATAACGCAAAATCACATAACATGCCTTACACTTTTGGTATTGATCTTGGTTATGCACCTATGGACAATGTTGAAGTATTCTTTGGCTTTGATTACACAAAAGCAAGTGGGAAGAAACAAACTGGTATTCGTGAAGAAATCAAATTACCAACATCAAAATATAATTTAGTTTCTAAATACAAACAAGGCAATTATGCTTCTTATGGTTTTCACCTTGGTGGACGCTATTTCTTTGACTTAGATTCTAAATTTTCACCTTTTGTTGGTGGTAAATTAGGGCTTGTTCGTCATACACATGGCAAACATAAAATTAAAGATACAGAAATATTTAATGGTGGATTCGATTCTACTCAAAAATACTCAGCTCCACTTTACAAAAACTCAATTGGGTTCAGTGGTGGATTACAAGCTGGTTTTGACTTCCGTGTAAGTGAACAAGTTTCTTTGGTTGCAATGGCTGAAGCTATCGCTTCAACAGGCATTAAAACAAACAAGAAAACAAATCTTGTTTATCGCATACAAGGTAGAGGCAACAATGAAACTGTGTTCTCTAAAGTGACACGTTCACCTAAAACAGCTTTCTCCTTCCCACTTACTGCAGGCGTCAAAGTCCGTATGTAATTTAGAAACTTTAAGTCTTCGTGTCAAACCCCTCTCAAGAGGGGTTTTTCATTTCAACCATTTGTTTTATATGTATTTTATACTTTTCCTATAATCAGTTTTCAGGTCAAAAATGTTGCCTTAAAGTAACATTCCACCCATTAAAAATCATCAGTTATGACAATAACAATATCCCTCCCCTAAATTCCCCCTTATTGTTCCTTCATCAGCCTTGCTTAGGTTAATAAAGATGTCATATGACATCAGGTTGATAATTCAATGTCTTTGGAGATTTTATATGAAAAGAATTTTATTGAGCACAATGCTCTTAGCAGCAGTTTCTGCAAATGTATTTGCAGGCGGCACTCAGGATATGGGCGCACACCAACAACCAGTACAACATGCTGAACCAGCTGTAATGCCAGCACAAGCAATGCCTACTTGTGAAGGTCCAGCTTTAAAAGAAGGTCAATGGACATTAACAGCACGCGCTGGTATTGCACCAACAAGCTCTAAAAAAGCACGTATCACACGTACTTATACTGGTACAACACCTAATCAAGTTGTAACTTTTCCAGTTGGACATCAAGATATTACGGATGTGAATGGTTTCGACCGTAGATCCTACAACGTAAAATCAAATAGTTTGCCATTTACAACTGGTTTTGATGTTGGATATGCTGTCATGGATAATGTTGAAGCTTTCTTTAACTTTGACTACACACATGCTTCCGGAAGCTCAAAAACCATAGACAACAAATTTGATGGTATTACATCAATATCAAAATACAAACAAGGCAATTTTAATTCTTATGGCTTCTACCTTGGTGGACGTTATTTCTTTGACTTAGACTGCAAATTCTCACCTTTTGTTGGTGCTAAATTAGGTCTTATTCATCGTACGCATGGAAAACATAGCATCATTGACACTAACATCATTTACGGTATTACAAGCATTGAAAGGTATAATGCTCCTTTATACAAAAATTCAACAGGCTTTAGTGCTGGATTACAACTTGGTGGCGATTATTGCCTAAACGAACAAGTTTCTTTGTTTGTCATGGGTGAAGTGATTGGTTCTACAAGTGTTAAAACACATAAAAAAACACATCTTGCATATCGTGAAACAGGTACAGGAAGCAACCACACTGTTTTCACAAAAGTAACACGTTCACCTAAATCAACTTTCTCATTCCCAATTACTGCAGGCCTCAAAGTCCGTATGTAATTTAGGAATCTTTCCTGTCTAATGAAAAACCCCTCTTTTGAGGGGTTTTTCATATCCATTTTTTTTAATTGATTCTCTTTTGCCACATCTATAACACACTCATATGTTGAGATCTTATAACATCTAGACATAATGTTTTTTTAATCTTACACTTATTTATAGACCGGAAAACGTTCTTCCAAATACATAATATCTTTATAAAGGTATGTCTATCAAAGTATTTTAAATGTACCTTTCGGATCTTGATCTAATTAAGAACACAACAACTAGTAAAAACTAGTTTTGGGAGACGAAACGAAAATCCCTTATCTTTATGAAGGAAAGTAAACATGTTAAGAAAATCTTTTTTGACAACAATTGCAGCTGTTGCCTTTTCAACAGCATTAACACCTGCTTTTGCTGGTGGAACGGGTGACATGGGCCATCGTCCTGCGCCTGTATATCATCCAGCAGCACCAGTTGAAGTGCCAACACAAGTTATTCGCTCGTGTGAAGGACCTGCTTTAAGAGAAGGTCAATGGACATTCACAGCACGCGCTGGTATTGCACCAACATCCGATGGTGATGACAAAGCACGCGTAAGACAAACTTTTGTTAATGGTTCAACATATGGCTCAACATATGATCCAGTATATGGCCCAACATATGGCTCACATGGTTCAACATATGACTCACATGGTTCAACACATGGTGTTGTTCACAATAGATTCAAACACCATAATGACCTAGCTTTCGCAACAGGCTTTGACATTGGTTATGTACCTATGGACAATGTTGAAGTATTTTTTAACTTTGACTATGCTTATTCTGGAGGTTCAAAAAAACACCTTCGTAATAGCATTTCTGATCACGATGGAACAATCGATCTTTCAACGCGCTACAAACAAGGTAATCTAAATTCTTATGGATTCCATATTGGTGGACGCTATTTCTTTGAATTAGATGATTGCAATTTTTCACCTTTCGTAGGCGCAAAATTGGGTGTTAGTTATCGTAACCATGATAGACACAATGTTAGGGTTGTTGTAACTCAAAACAACAGCACACTCATTAATGGTCTTTATAGATCACCTCTACATAGAGACACAACAGGCTTTAGTGCTGGTATACAAGCAGGACTTGATTATTGTGTAAGTGATCCCGTTTCTTTGTTTATTATGGGTGAAGCAATTGGTATAACAAACTCCAATTCACATGTACACAAAAGACTCGTTTTCACTGATGCACCTCGTTCTGATAGACTCTATACATATGGTTCACATAAAATTGGATCAACTTTCACGTTCCCTATTACTGTAGGCGTCAAAGTCCGTATGTAATTAAAAACTTTTCGTACCTAATGAAAAACCCCTCTTTTGAGGGGTTTTTTATATCCATTTTTGAATCTTAATTCTTTCTTGTCACATCTAAGATACACTCATATATTGCAACTTTACAACATCTCAACAAAGTTCTTTTTTAATCTTACAGTAACATGTAGACGGAAAATACTCTTCCAATGCAGACTACTTTTATTGAAAAGGGTATGCCTATCAAACCAATTTTAATGTACCCTGTAGAACCTGTCTGCCTAAAAAAAACAACTAATTAAATCTAGTTTTGGGAGACGAAATCCCCTTATCTTTATGAAGGAAAGTAAGCATGTTAAGAAAATCTTTTTTGACAATAATTTCAGCTGTTGCCTTTTCAACAGCATTAACGCCTGCTTTTGCAGGTGGCACAGGCGACATGGGGCCACGTCAAGCACCAGTATATCATCCAGCACCTATAGAACCAGTAGTTGCTCGTTCTTGTGAAGGGCCAACTTTAAAAGAAGGTCAATGGACACTCACAGCACGCGCTGGTATTGCACCATCAGCTTCGAATAGAAAAGGGCGTGCTAAAGTGACGTTTGTAAATAGCGTAACAGGTGGTGTTATTCACACGCACACACATGATGTACATCATCATAATACACCTTTTACAGCAGGCGTTGATCTTGGATATGTACCAATGGACAATGTTGAAGTATTCTTCAATTTTGATTTTGCGACTTCGTCAGGATCTAAAAATCGTCATACGAGACGCAGTATAAGTGATCCAGCAGGAACAATTTATGTTTCAACACGCTACAAGCAAGATGATTTCAATTCTTATGGATTCTACCTTGGCGGACGTTATTTCTTTGATCTAAATTGTAGATTCTCACCATTCATTGGTGGTAAATTGGGTGTTCTTAATCGTCAACATGGCAAAGATAGAGTGAGAGTAGTTATAACTCAAACTAGTAGTACACTCTTAGATGCTAGTTATAGAGCACATCACAATAAAGACTCAACAGGCTTTAGTGCTGGTGTACAAGCAGGGCTTGATTATTGCGTCAATGATCCCGTTTCTTTGTTTGTAATGGCTGAAGCTATTGGCACAACACGTTCCAATACACATAGAAGAGATGCACATGTATTCACTGATACACGTGGTGACCGTCTATATTCTAGAGCAACACGCTCATCCGGTGGAACATTTTCTTTCCCCATTACTGCAGGCATAAAAGTCCGTCTGTAATTAAGAACTTTTACACTATGACTATAAATGTTAAACCCCTCCTCTGAGGGGTTTTTCATATCCATTTTTCTTCTTTCCCTTTCAAACCATTCGCATCACATTCAACTGTGATAGTCTTATTACATCTCCATAAAATTCTTATTTAAACCTATACACATTTATAGACAAAAAACATCCTTACCCTTCAGACTACGTTAATCGAAAGGGGTATTACCCAAATAATCTGAAACTACCGTTTTTAGTCGATGATCTTTGGATGCTTTTTGAACCAAAAATTCTTAAGGTAAAACAATTAGCTATCATAATTTTTGGCATCAAAAATCATCTCAAATCTCATGCCTAAAAATCGGCATTTTCAAATTATTTGAGTATATTTATCAAAATATAAGAATGTCCCTCTATTTTTAATAAGGAAAGTTAACATGTTAAAAAAATCCATTGTAACTACCATTGCTTCTATTGCTTTTTTGACAGCTTCATCATCTATTTTTGCTGGTGGCATGGAGGATATGGGTCCCCATCAACAAAAAACAGTTTATTCTAATGCAGACAACACATCGAGCCATACAAATTATGCTATTCACGAAGGTCAATGGAGTGTCGCTGCACGTGCAGGTATTGCCCCTACCATGTTTAGCAATGATATTAAACTAACTGGCACCATTGCTAATATTACAAGGGGACCAGTTACAATTCCTAGTGGCAATTATTCAATCCTCAACAACACATCCGTTTATAGAGATTCCAGAAAATTTGATTGGGGCGATCTTTATGATCTTCCTTTTACAGCAGGTGCTGAAATCGCTTACGGTATTATGAATAATTTAGAGCTTTTTTTGAACTTCGATTATAGTTATGCAGCTGCAGATGATCGTCGATATACGCCTTTTACTTTCGCGGGTAGAAACAATACACTTAGATCAAAATCAAAAAATTATAATTCTTATGCAGGTTATGTAGGTGGTCGTTTTTACGTTGATATTGATTCCTTTGTAACACCTTTTGTTGGTGCTAAATTAGGGTTCTTACATCGCACACATGGAAAATTTTCAGTCAGAAATTTAACTTCTCGTAACCGAAATCCAACACCTACTCATGTGCCATTTTTCAAAAACTCAACAGGTTTTAGCGGTGGATTGCAATTAGGCTTTGATTATCGTTTATCTGATGTATTTTCGATTGTTGCAATGGCAGAAGCAATTGGATCAACTGGCATAAAATACAACAAACATTTCAATCAAGTTCGTATAAGCCCAGGTGTTTTAAAAGCCTATAGCAAAGTCACACGTTCAGCTAAAAGCACATTATCATTCCCTTTAACCATGGGTATAAAACTTCGTTACTAAATCTTATTCCCACATTACTTTTGAAAAACCCGGGCAAAACCGGTGTTTTTTTACCTCTCCCCTTGTGGGAGAGGTCGCGACCAAAGGGAGCGGGTGAGGGGTATTTGTTTGGCAATGCTTAGATTATGGCATGATGGTGTTGCTCTTTGTGAACGCTTTAGATACTCCTCACCCGTCGCTGCGCGCCTACCTCTCCCACAAGGGGAGAGGTGAAACCGAAACAATTTCATTTTTTGTCCGGTAGATTGAGCAATATATTACTTCTCTTTTTTTACCTTCAATGATCCCAACTTTATAAACACGATTGATTCAGCAATGTTGGAAATACGATCGCCAGCACGTTCAAGATTTTTCAAAATAAATAACAAATCAGTATAAAAAGGAATATCTTGTGGATGTGCTATCATAAAATTAAGAATTTCTTGAAATGATTGCCAATAAAATTCATTTATTTCTTCGTCTTTTTTCCACAATTTTTGGGCTGTTTCGGCATCATTTTCAACATAAGCCTTCATAACCTCTTCCAAGCGATTCATTACAACCTTGGTAAGCGTTAAAAAAGATTGTCTAAATGGATTGCTTTCATGAAGCTTACGATGATTTTCACTTTTTAAAATACGTTTGGCCATATTTTCAGCATAATCACCAATACGTTCTAAATTTGTAGCAATTTTAAAAGCAGATACAATACGTCTAAGATCTTCCCCTAACGGTTGACGCTGCGCTAAAAGCCTAAGCGAAAACTGTGTTATCTCAAATTCTATTGCATCTACTTTATCGTCATCTTCGTATATTTCTTTTGCCATATGTTTATCATGTTCAATGACAGCCGTAGACGCTTTTTCCAATTGAAGAATCACAAGCGCATTAAGTTCCATAAAAAGCTCTTGTAATCTTTGTAAATCCTGGTCAAATGATTTCACAATATGTTTATGTTCGGGACTCATTTCATTAACCTCTTCCTGTAATATAACGTTGCGTTAATTCATTTTGTGGGTTTGTAAAAAATTCGTTTGATGGCCCTTCTTCTATTAATATCCCTTTATTAAAAAAAGCTGTTCGCTCTGAAACGCGGGCTGCTTGCTGCATTGAATGCGTCACCAAAATAATCGTAAATTTTTGCTTAAGGTCATCAATCAATTCTTCGATACGTGCCGTTGCAATTGGGTCAAGCGCTGAACAAGGTTCATCCATTAATATAACCTCTGGTTCTATGGCAATGCTTCGTGCAATGGCTAAACGCTGTAATTGACCACCTGACAAACGATATGCTTCGTCGTCAAGACGATCCTTAACTTCTTCCCATAAAGACGCACGCATAAGTGCATTTTCAACGATTTCGTCGCATTCTTTTCCCGACTTCGTTAGATTGTGCAATCTTAAACCATAAGCAACATTTTCATAAATTGATTTGGGAAAAGCTGTTGGTTTTTGAAACACCATCCCAATTTTAGTGCGTAGACTCACCAAATCTGTTTGATTGTCATAAATATTTTTTTCATGAAATAAAATTTCGCCTTCAAGTTTAAAACCATCAACATCATCATTTAACCGATTGATACATCTTAAAAAAGTTGATTTGCCACTACCAGATGCACCAATAAGAGCCGTTACCTTATTCTTAAGAAAATTTAAATGCACATTTTGGATTAATTGCGATTTACCTATAAAAACAGAAACATCTTTTGCACAAATGATAAAAGGATCTTCTTTGACCGGCATTATTGAACTCTTTTCATCTTATGCCTTAAAAAGGCTACAATGGCGTTCACCAATATTAAAAGCAGCATTAAAATAAGTATAGCCCCCGATGTCTTTTCAACGAAAGCTGGATCAGGATTTCTAGACCATAAAAATATTTGAACTGGTAAAGTTGACGTTGGTTCTAAGGGCGATGAAGCAGGACTTGCGATAAAAGCCACCATACCAATCATTAAAAGTGGCGCTGTTTCACCAATAACACGGGCAAAACTTAGAACAACACTCGTTAAAATAGGACGCATAGCCCAAGGCAAAACATGTTGCCAAATCGTTTGAATTTTTGTTGCCCCCATGGCCAAAGTCGCATCTTTCAAAGTTTGTGGCACTGATTTTAAAGCTTCTTGCGTGATAACAATCATTTGTGGGAGCACTAGAAAACTTAAAACAAGGCCGCCTACTAAACCACTAGAGCGTGGAAGATGAAAAAATTGTATAAAAACAACAAGCCCAACCAAACCATAAATAATAGAAGGAATGGCCGCCATATTTAAAATCAAAGGCTCTATCCATTTTTTAAGTCTTGTCGATAAAAATTCCTGACAATAGATACCTGCGGCAATACCAAAAGGAACTGTTATCACAATAACAATACATAAAATATATAAGGTACCAATAATAGCAGCCCCTAATCCTGCTTTATATGGATTCATTGAGTCGGAATGTATTAAAAAATCAAGATTAAAACTGGTTTTAATCGCTTTAAGTTCCTTTAATTTTTGATAAAGATCTTGAAGCTTTTGATCCTCGTCTTTTTTAATTTTTTTAAATGTTCCTCTATGGATCAAATCGAGCTCATCTGTTGGAAATAAATCGCCTGCCTCATCTTGAATAAACAAAAGATCTTTTTCTTCTTGACTAAATAAATTTAGACTTTTTTCATCAAGATTTAAAGTGGTTTTAAAAAATGCACTATACCCACTTAAAAAAATAGACCCAACAAGTATTAAAACTAAAAACGTGATCTTAACAAGAAACAAAAAACTAAAAATTTTAAAAAAAGTATTTTTGAAATTTCTTTTTTTTATATTATCCATTTCTTTTTTTACCTTTTATTTTTTTGTAAGCAATTGTGTTTAATATAAAGGTAATTATAAACAACGTTAAGGCTAATGCAAAAGTCACCAATGTTTTAGGGCTATCAAATTCTTGATCCCCTGTCAAAATAGATAAAATTTGAACAGTTATTGTAGTCGTTGATTCCAATGGATTTAGACTTAATTGTGCTGAAACACCTAAAGCCATCACCACAATCATCGTTTCACCTAAAGCACGCGATAATGCCAAAAGAATAGAAGCTAAAACAGTCCCCCACGTTTCAGGCAAAATGATATGATAGATCGTTTCCCATTTTGTGGCACCCATCGCATATGATGCATCTCGCATCGTTTTAGGTACTGCTTGAAAAGCTTCCAATGAAGTTGAAAGCACGTAAGGAATCAGCATAATACCCATAACGAGTGATGCTGAAAGTACATTTTCCGATGAAGCAGTAAAACCACAAAGATGTGCTAAAAACTGAACGTAAGGAGTAACGACTAATACAGCAAAAAATCCATACACAATCGTTGGAATACCCGCTAAAAGTTCGATGATTGGTTTAAGAATATTTGTCCATTTGGGCGATGCATATTCGCTTAAAAATAAAGCCGATAAAATACTCAAAGGGATGGCGTAAAAAAGGGCAATAAAAGCTACAAAAAAACTACCAAAAAGCAGCGGAATAACACCAAATCCACCTTCATAATCATGCCCCCATTGTGTAATCACACTAAAAGGCTTCCAATCCAACTCAAACAAAAAGTCAAATATATTTGCCTTTTGGAAAAATTGAATTGTTCCATCAATTAAAATAATAATAATACCGAAACACAAAAAAATAGTGATCCAAAGCGGTATGGATATCCATATTTTAAGATATTGATCGCGCTTTATAAGAAATTGAGTTGTTGTTCTTATTTTTTTGAGTGACATAAACACAATAAATAAAAAGGAAAAAGATAAAAAAATAATTTTAATATAAAAATAAATATTATTTTCTAAATCCATATGTTGATTAATAATATTTTCAAAAAATAAAAAAATAATAAAAATCGATAGGTTTAACGTTAACACGCGTAAAAAAAGATAAGATGAAATAAAAAATCGATCTTTTTTATGTGCAATACTTATTTCTTTTTTAGCTGTCGCATAAAAATATCCAACAAATCCTAAAGCAAAAATACTTAACAAAAAAATAAGATTAAGAGCCATTTTTATCTCCAATAATCTTATTTAATTCTCCATTAAAAATTTTATACTCGTTATCTTTCAGTGGAATAAAACCAATTTTTATTAAAAATCCATCTGCAGCAAAGGCATTGCTTTTCTTAATGAATTTCAAAAATGACTTGAATGACTTAATATGTTTAATATTATTTTTTTTGATATAAAGATATAAAGGACGTATTAAAGGATATGTATGATCTAAAATGTTTTTTATATCAGGTAAATACCCATTTATAGGAATGGCGTTAATTACATTTTTATTTGATAAAAAGTAACTATACCCAAAAATGCCAATTGCATCTGGATTTTGATTGGTTTTGTGAAAGACAAATTGGTAATTTTCACCAATTTCGACATAATGCTCATCTTCACGAATTGAATAACAATAATCTTTTTTTTGTCGCTCGTTAAAATTTTGATAGGCTGGAAGTTCCTTACACCCTTTTTCAATAATCATATGAATAAGTGCATCGCGTGTGCCTGATCCTGCTTGCGGTCCATAAAAAATAATTTTACGTTTTAATGTCGAATTATTAATTTCATCCCATAATTTATAATAATTTTTAACAAACATTCCTTTGCTTAATGTAGATTTCGTTAAAGCCTTATATATTTCTTCAAAATTTAAATTGATTGGCGTGCTTTGCATTGATTGCGCCAAAACAATTGCGTCATATCCTATTGTGAGCTCAACAAAATCAACCCCTTTTTCACGACATTTTTTAATTTCGGATTCAGTTAAAGCACGAGACGCATTTAAAATATCGGGACTATTTGGACCAATGCCAGCACAAAATAATTTGGCACCACCGCCTGTACCCATACTTTCAATAATTGGGGCTTTTACGCCTGTTTTTTGAGCATAAGCTTCTGCAATACTTGCTGAGAACGGATAAATGGTATTAGAGCCTACAATATGGATATAATCCCTTGCAAACAAAGGGGATACGTAGATTGCAAAAATTAAAAAGATGCTTATTTTTTTTTGTTTATTGGTTAGCATGCACTTTTCCCTCATTACAACATGTTAGTATAGAGAATAAAATTACGCTAGTACCTTATACCCAAATAATCTGAATCTACCGTTTTTAACCGATGACCTTTGGTCGCTTTTTGAACCAAAAATTTCATGCCTAAAAACTAGCATTTCCAAATTATTTAGGTATAGTTTTTTTAAGCTTCATTTTTTTAGATTGTTGTGAACATTCACGTGAGAAAATTTTAAAAAATTTTTTCATGAATAGGATTGTTTAATATTTAGGGTTTCTAAAGAATATAGTTTTAATATTTATAAGAAATTATTTCAATTTATCATTTTGTTTTTTATAAAAATACAAATTTTAATAATTTATCTTTTGTAGATTACTTTAGTGTGATGAAAAATTTTATCGTGAAAAAATTCTTTTTGGTAAACTCCTGAAGCTAAAATTTCTATCCAAAATATGATTTGGAAAACAAAAGCGCGGGCGAAACACGTCCAAAAACTAAGTCGATTGCCTTCAGCGTCAGTCAGAATAAGCCCCATGATTTTTTTACCAATTGAAGTTTGCCATTTCGAACTTTCTAAAATCGCAAAATACACACTTAATAAAATAAAAAATAATAAAAAAACCAATAAATCAACATCAAAGTATTTTGGAACAAACGAAAATAATTCAAAAAAATGTATTTTATTCATTACAACAAAAAATAAATAAAAAAACATACTAAAAAACGCTAAATCAATAAGATAAGCCCATATTCTTTTCCAGAAAATACTCATTTTACATCCTTTTATTTTGTTGTTAAACGTAAGTCTACGACTTCATTATATCTGTAAAAATTTAATATCTTATTAAATTTTATACATCCACACAAACGCATCACTAACAAAGTTATCGTAATCCACTAAATGCATACATTTCTAGATTACATAGTATAAAAAATTATACTCTTAAATATTAATAATTAGTTATACGTTATTATTATCATTAATCATAAAAATAGGCAAACTTAATTTCAAATCTACATAATGCGCTAATTCAAAACAAGTAAAAATACTAAACATAAGGTATCACCCCCATATTGCTGACGGATGCATCAAGCTATGATCAAAATAAATAGCATTCTCACGATCTTTTTCAAGTAAAAGCGGTCCATCAAGATCTATAAAATCAGCATAAGCACCCAAAAGCATAGCAGGTGCCATTGATAATGAAGTTGCAACCATACAGCCAATCATCATTTTTAAATTTAATCGCTGCGCCTCTTTAACAAAATCAATAGCATGTGTTAAGCCACCGGTTTTATCGAGCTTAATATTAATATATTGATATTTTTTAGCTAAATCAGGCAGATCTTCAATTTTACGACATGATTCATCAGCACAAAGCGGCACTTGAAATGTTTTACCTATGAGATCATTGTCTTGGTCTGCTGGCAAAGGCTGTTCAATCAACACAACATTTAAATCTGTTAGTTTAGGAGCTAATCTTTCAAGAATTTCTAACGTCCAAGCTTCATTAGCATCGACAATTATTTTACTATTAGGTGCATTTTTATGCACATTTTCAATACGTTCTAAATCATCTTCTTTAGAAAGTTTTATTTTAAGCAAAGGTCGATGCGCATGCATTGCAGCGTCTTGCCCCATCTCAATAGACGATTTATAACTTATTGTATAAGCAGTAATCATAGGTTTTGGTTCTGGAAGTCCTGCAAGACGCCATACAGGCACATTTTTTTCTTTGGATTCTAAATCCCACAAAGCGCAATCAATAGCATTGCGCGCAGCACCTTGTGGCATAAGATTGATTAATTCTACCCTCGTTAATCCATTTTGAATTTTATCTTTAACGCTTTCAATTTGTTCTAAACTTTGCGCTATTGATTCACCATAATGATTATAGGGAACAGCCTCACCCCAGCCAATTTTTTGTCCATTTTTATGGCATTCGACAACAATCACCTCAGCGCTTGTTTTAGAACCACGCGAAATTGTAAATCTTCCTCGAATTGGCCAAGATTCTGCATAAGCCGAAATCATCATTAACACGCCACTTTATAAGATTGTTTTAATCGATTAACAATTGGTAGCGTATCAATCGTTGGATCTATACATGGATAATTATATTTATTCTCCATATTTTCTAAAAAAGATATACGCTCGGATACAGGCATCAAAGATGTATTAAAGGAAATACCAACGCATTCTACATTTGGATTTGTAAGACGAGCCGCTTTTAAGTTCAGATCGATACATTCTTCAATACTGGGCAACATAAAATGTGGAAGACCGCGCATATGTGGACGATTAGGTTCGTGACACATAATAATCGCATCCGGTTGAGACCCATGAATGAGGCCTAAAGTAACAGCTGCAAAAGATGGGTGGAATAAAGAGCCCTGCCCTTCGATAATATCCCAATGATTTTCTTGGTTATTAGGGCTTAATGTCTCAGTAGCACCTGCCACAAAATCAGAAATAACGGCATCAATAGAAACGCCCGAACTCGCGATAAAGATACCTGTTTGACCAGTGGCTCTAAAATCGACACTAAAACCTTTTTCTTTCATATCACGCGCGAGCGCCAAAGATGTGAACATTTTGCCAACTGAACAATCCGTTCCAACTGTTAACAATCTTTTACCTGTTCTTTTAAGACCTGTTGCAACCTGAAAATCTTCCTTAGGATGACGCACATCAAACAAAAATCTTTTATGAAGCTGCGCCGTTTCTTTTAATTCAACAATATCATTTAAGCGCTGATGCAGACCTGATGCCAGATCATAACCAAGAACTAATGCTTTTTGAAGTATGGGGATCCAGTTAGGACTAATAATGCCGCCACGATTAGCAACACCAATGATCAACGTCCTTGCACCTTTTTGAAAAGCTTCTTCCAAAGATAAATCTTGTATTTTTAGATCAACTTTGCAACCAGGAAGGCGCAATTGCCCCATACATTTTTCAGGCCGCCAATAGGCAATACCAAAGGCTGTTTTAGCGGACAACAAATCTTGTACATCGCCTAAAAACAATAAATAAGGTGTTTGAATTTGCATATACCCATACTCTTTCCAACTGTGGAGGGCGTCATATTTCGGGATTCAGCATACTCATGTACAAAAGGTACACTCCGTGTGCTTCACCACTCATCTTCCTACCCACATTTTGAAATAGTATGGGTATAGAATCCCCCAAGTTTTCTCTTAATACCTAAGTTTTACGCATTTCATGCGATTTTGCAATTAGGCATAATATTTCAAACATCAAAGTCGCCGCAACCAAGGCTGTATTGCCAGTTGGATCAAAGGGGGGCGACACTTCAACGACATCACCACCAATAAAATGAAGCCCTTCAAAGCCACGAAGAACGCGTTGTGCTTCAAAACTTGTCATGCCACCAATTTCAGGTGTTCCGGTCCCTGGTGCATAAACAGGATCTAACCCATCAACATCAAAACTTAAATAAGCAGGCTTATCTCCAATAATTTCGCGCGTGATTGCGATGACTTTTTCAATACCTAAATCATAGAATTTTTCGATTGTAATAATTCTAACGCCTGCATCGCGGGCAAATTTATAATCATCTTCATCATATATAGCGCCCCTAATCCCAATTTGAACCATACGTTTCGGATCCAACAAATTTTCTTCAATCGCACGCCTAAAACCTGTGCCATGGGTGTATTTTGAACCAAAAAAAATATCAAGCGTATCAGAATGTGCATCAAATTGAATAAGACCCAAAGGTTCATTCTTAAGAATGCCACTTTTTGCAATGCCCCGCAAAATCGGTAACGTCATTAAATGATCACCACCTGCTGTTAATGGTTTTACATTTGCAAGACTTAGATCTTTATAATAATTTTCAATTTTAATCATCGTATCCATGGAATCCATTGGATTAACGGGTACATCACCGCAATCACCAACACGTGCAATTAAAAATGGTGGGATCTTACTCACATGGTGCATTTTACGGATAAAGCTTGACATTTCACGAATTTGACGAGGTCCATGACGCGCACCAGGACGATTGGTAGTGCCACCATCCCAAGGAAGACCCAAAAGAGCAATATCAACTTGTGACAAATCTTCAATAATTGGCAATCGCATAAAAGTTGCAAATGATGCAAAACGTGGCGTGATAGAAGTATCGATCGGTTGAGGGTAAATTTTTGTTTTCACGTAATCGCTCTCTAAAAGTTATATAAGAAAATCTTATCAATCATTTTAAACAAACACTCTTGATTGGCAAGTTTTTTTCGGTATATTTGATAGACTTCTTGTCGAAACTCGCTAATGTGTGGCGAGTGATAGAAGATTCGGCACGGAAGACCACAGTGTATTCTTCATACATGAGGATCTGAGTACCGAAGCGACGCATCAATCGTCTACAGTAGTAGAGTTTCGAAAAAAGTCTGATGGGTCTTCAAATTTTGCCGATGTAGCTCAGCTGGTAGAGCAACGCATTCGTAATGCGTGGGTCGGGGGTTCGAATCCCTTCTTCGGCACCAATTTCTCAATAAAGATTAATATTTAAAATTTTATCTAATTACTTACAACCAATTGATATCATTTAAACAAGTAACAATATTACAATGTTGCGAACTCTATTGACGTTAAATAACCTGAAATCTATACTATATTGTAAGAAATAATCTTTTTGGAGGTAACGATGACCAAATTAGTTAGAGCAGCTGACAGAGCATCTTCTTCAGCACGTTCACAATCAGGCCCAAATCAAAATTCGGGCGCTGGACAAAATCAAGCACACAATAGCAAGAATGCGAGCAATAACGTAAATCCACAAAACGCTAAAAATGCTCAAAATCAAACACAAGCAGCTAAAACAAGCGGCACAAAATCCGGTTCAACAAGCGGATCAAATGCATCAAGCGCAACTAAAAAGAAATAACTAATTATTGCTATAATAAAACGGGAACCAAATCCCGTTTTATTATATACCCAAATGATTTGGAAATGCCGATTTTTAGGCATGAGATTTGAGGTGATTTTTGATGTCTAAAATTTCGACAGATAATTGTTTTACCTTAGAAATTTTTGCTTCAAAAAGCGACCAAAGGTCATCGGCTAAAAACGGTAGTTTCAGATTATTTGGGTATATATATTAACTTTTTTTTAATATCATCAAATTCAATTCAACATCTTCACCCAAAGCATCTTTCGTTTGAATTATCTTATCCATTCTGAAGCCTAGTTTATTAAAAAACTTGCATGATGCGACATTTCTTACATCTGGATCAACAATACAATAATCAAAAAAAGGCCAAATTTCTTGACTCAGAAATTGATGAATAATTTTTGATCCTAAACCCTTTCGAAGAAATATTGATGGACCAATAAAAAAATCAATCCCTGCAGCTTTCGATATAATTTCATCTGATAATTCCATATCAGGCCAAGGATGGTCTAAAATTTTACATTTTTGAACAGAAGCCATAGGTGTACCATCAATATAAGCAATAAAAGCAGAAACCTTTTTTTCGTCTGTAATATAAGGACGCATTTTTAGTTCGACTTCTTCATAAGTCCATGATCTTAAAGAATAAAACTTTTGAACATGAGGAAAATTAAACCATTCCAAAATAAGAGAAAAATGCTTTTCAGAAAGGGAGTCAAAGTGAATATACATTCAAAAAATATCCAACGTTATTTAGGCACTTAAAAACATAAGGAGCAAAAATTATAATCTAAAGATTTCTCTAAAATTGTAAATACTTAAAACATGGCATCAAAAACCACTTGGGCTTTACGCTTTTTTCGTTTACATTCTAATAATCTATTGTGAAGGTGATTATGACAATTCTCGTTACAGGCTGTGCTGGTTTTATAGGCTTACATACAACCCTAGCATTACTTCAAAAAGGCCAAAAAATTATCGGTATAGATAATTTAAATCATTATTATGATCCAAAACTGAAGGAAGCCAGACTCCTCATTTTAAAGCAATATCCTAATTTTATTTTTGAAAAAATGGATTTTTCTGATCAACAAAAAGTATTTGATTTTATAGAAAAATACCCAGAAATCACTGGCATTATTCATCTAGGTGCTCAAGCAGGCGTTAGACATTCACTTACTCACCCGCACGATTATGTGCGCGTCAATATTACGGGGCAAGTTGCGCTTATGGAAGGCGCTAAAAAACTAAAGCATTTAAAACATTTTGTTTACGCAAGCTCATCTTCTGTTTATGGCGCCAATACAAAACTTCCCTTTAGTATCGACGACCAAACCGATAGCCCTTTGGCCCCTTACGGCGCAAGCAAAAAAGCAGGCGAACTTCTGAGTCATTCATATGCCTATCTTTATAAACTTCCTTTAACAGGTTTACGCTTCTTCACCGTTTATGGACCTTGGGGACGCCCCGATATGGCGGCCTATATTTTCGCTCAAAATATAATAGATGGAAAACCCATCAAGATATTCAATCATGGTGATATGAAACGTGACTTTACCTATGTCGATGATATCGTAGCAGGCATTTTGGCCTGTTATGAAAAACCACCTATTGATTTACCTATTCCTCATCGCGTATTCAATTTAGGTAATCATCGATCTGAACAATTAACAGATTTTATTCATGAAATTGAAAAAGCTTTAGGCAAAAAAGCAATGACCGAACTTCATCCGATTCAGCCAGGCGATGTTAAAGAAACTTTTGCTGACATCAAAGAAAGCATTGAAGTTTTTGACTTCAAACCAAAAACAACTATTTATGAAGGCATACCAAAATTCATTGAATGGTTTAAGGATTATCACAAAGTGGGAGTGACATTAAAATGCAACAAAGTCAGTTAAAAAAAGAAAAAGAAGATTTAGGCCTATTACCTCAATGGGATTTAAGTGAATTTTATAAATCCATTAATGATCCCCAGATAAATCAAGATCTTGATCAAATTCAAGATCGCGCCAAAAAATTCCAACAATCTTATCAAGGTAAATTGAGCTCCCTACCAGGTGCTGATCTTGGAAAAGCCGTTGAAATTTATGAAAAAATTTATGAAGACCTTGACCTGATCATTTGTTTTGCGCAATTACATCATGCTATAGGCATGGATGATCCTAAAATTGGTCAGTTTTATCAATCTGTTCAAGAAAAATATACTGAAATTGTAGGTCATCTATTATTTTTCACGCTTGAACTAAATAAAATTGATGATGCAACTCTTTCAACGCAAAAAAAAGATCCTGCTTTATCGAAATATGCACCTTTTTTACGCGATATACGCATTTTCAAACCGCATCAATTAAGCGATGATCTTGAGCAATATGCGCTTGATAAATCAATTACAAGCCATAATGCATGGATTCGTCTTTTCAATGAAACAATGGCAGGATTACGTTTCCCTTATCAAGGCAAAGATTTAACCTCAGCTGAAATTTTTTCATATTTAAGCGATAATAATCGTCAGCATCGCGAAGAAGCAGCTCATTCCGTTGCAAAAACATTGTCTAAAAACAGCAAACTTCTTGCCCATATTTACAATACGTTGTGCAAAGACAAAGACATTGAGGATAAAAAACGTAGCTACGCACATCCTATGTCCTCACGTAATTTAAGCAATTATGTCGATGATCAAGTTGTAACCACACTCATGGAATCGGTTAAAGATTATTATCCTAAATTATCCCACCGTTATTTCAAAATAAAAGCTAAATGGTTGGGTTTACCTAAATTATCGTATTGGGATCGCAACGCACCTTTACAAGAAAATGCGGATAATACGTATTCTTGGGATGAAGCACGCGACATCGTTCTTAAGGCGTATGAATCTTTTTCACCAAAATTAGCACATATCGCCAAAGAGTTTTTTGACAAAAATTGGATTGATGCCAAAGTTAGATCCGGCAAAGATGCTGGTGCTTTTTCACATCCCATGGTGCCTAAAGCCCATCCGTTTATCCTTATGAATTTCCAAGGTAAAACACGCGATATTATGACCCTTGCCCATGAATTAGGGCATGGTATTCACCAGGTATTAGCAAGCAATCAAGGACCGCTTTTATCCCAAACAACATTAACACTTGCCGAAACGGCATCTGTTTTTGGTGAAATGCTCACTTTCCAATCACTTTTAGATAATACAAAAGACAAAGAATCTAAAAAACTTCTTTTAGCGTCTAAAATTGAGGACATGCTGAATACCGTTATACGTCAAATCGCCTTTTGTGACTTTGAAAAAACAGTGCATGAAAAACGCAAAACATCTGAATTAACAGTCGAAGATTTAGGTAAAATATGGATGGAAAAACAACATGAAAGCCTTGGCGATTCATTTGATTTTGATCCAGAATATCATGTTTTCTGGTCCTATATTCCGCATTTCATCCATACACCATTTTATGTGTATGCTTATGCGTTCGGTGATTGCTTAGTCAATTCGCTTTATGACACGTATTTAAACAAACCAGATGGTTTTGTTGAAAAATATATGGAACTTTTATCCTCTGGTGGTATTCATCATCATAAAGAAGCCTTAGCGCCTTTTGACCTTGATGCAAGTGATAAAAACTTCTGGAAAAAAGGCTTGTCTGTGATCGAGCGTTATATTGATCAATTGGAAGAAATTTCTTAAACGCCCTAAGTAGTATGAGCAAATACAATTTTACTTCACTTAATACCAAAAAGTTAATGTTAACCTTATAAAAAACATAGCTTTTCGAATTGAGTCACTTATGGTATGAACCTAAGGTGACTCGATCGAGACTCTTTGTTTTTATTTCTATCTGTTTCAATCAATTCGTTCTAATTTATTTATTAAAAAAGAATTTCAGCATAAATCTTGCAAGAGTAAAATGCTTGTCTTTATTTACTGTTACTCTTATTAATGCAAAAAGCGTTAATTTGTCAAAAATTGTACGGTAGATTGTTAAAGACTACACTTCATTTCTTCACTTGACCTAAATCAAAACCACCAAAATATCAAATGGGCAGTTTTAATTTTAAATTCAATTTTAAACTAAGTTATCTTTTTATAATAGTGAAACTCCACGGGGCAAGCCCCGTGGTATCAGTCTGTTACAAGCAAGCTTGCCCTCTATTTGAAAAGCAGAAACATCTTAAATCCTCTTGAAAAATAGAGGGACTTCTTCATCCACGGGGTAAGCCCCATGGTTTTGCGCTTGTACTATAAAAAAAGGGACCCAAAAGAGCCCCTTTTCAGTTTAGATTATTTTAACGATTTCTCGTTAAATTATCTTAGTAGTTAAAGCCTACACCCAAGTTAAAGTTATATGAGCGCAAAGTTGCTTTGTTTGTTCTATTAATTTTTCTAAGTTCTTTATGGCGTGGTTTTTTAGAGATCATTGTTGTCCATGCACCATCTAAATGTAATGTCCAATCTGGATCGATGCGATATTTATAACCACCACCTAGATTATAACCATATCCATTTTTACCACGTTTTGATTTAACATGATTTTTTGATGTAACATTATGGATACGTGTTTGTGTCCAGAAGCGTGATGTATGTACACCGCGATATTCAGGTCTTACCCATAATGTGTGATCGCCCCAAGTTGATTCAGCGATAAATCCACCAAACCATCCATGCCATTTTGCTGAAGTTTCAACAGTTGCACGTGATGGAAATCCTTGTAAAAGGTAGCTTTCTGGTACATTGTTACCAATAGAGCTTATCACAGATCCAGGTACATCGCCGGGACGAACGTCTGGCCTGTGAAATCCACGAATGTTATTTTTAGATGTTTTTTGACGCATCCAATAATAACCAGCAAAAGGCTTGAAAGCAAAGTCTTTCCACGGGTTTTTAAGTTTAGCAATATCATACCCAACAATAACATGCGCATCAAATGCACGAGCATTACCACTTATGTCATTTTTTCCGTTATGGTGATCGCCATGATGGTGGCCATTACCATGATGATGATTGTTATCATTATCAAATTTAAATCTTGGTCTACGATTGTTAAACTCGCTACCATTGCCATCTTCGATACCATGACCATGATAAACTTTATGCTCACTTACAGGAAATGCAATATCAGCCATCATTTCGAGAAAGGAATTTGTTAAAGCACCATCAACAGCTGAAATCGTTGTTTTAGTGCGCGCTTGAATAAGATCCTGTCTTGATCTAATAAACTCTTGCGAAACAAAAGGTTGTTCAAATTCACCAATAGCTGAATGCGGACCCGTTCCATAAAGATTGTCAGTGAACACATCTGTCCAAATCGATGTTGCTCTATTTTCAAACTTCAACTGATCGTTTCTATAGCCAACATTCACGTCTGTTTGAACATCAACCCATTTAAATACTCTCCTGCCTGCATCATAAGCTTGAACTTCTGACTTAGGCGCTAGAACTCCCAAGAGGGCGAATACAGGTATAGCTGCCCGTATTAGCAAACCACTTTTTTTCATTTTTATCTCCAACTTCATATAGAGAAACATATTTTTACAAACGGGGATCTGCATGATGCCATCTCTTGGTAACCAAAAACAGTTGAAATGAATCCCCGAAATCTCTAAATAACTCTACCGAACCGAATTCATGGTGACAACCGATGGGGAAATAAATAGATCTAAAAGCATTTGATTAGTGGTAAGTTCACAACAAACCGTCACAAGAAAGGTAATTTATATTTCTGCGACGGTTTGTTTTCTTAAGGTTTTAGTGTAATTAGGGTAATATTACATATTAACTATTTAATGCTTACCCATCTTAAACGGAAATAATCGTCACCCGTTTGTGTTAATTCAATATTTTTATGATGTCCCCAATCAAGCTTTTGCTGATGCAAAGGAATCACAGCCACATCATCTTTAACAATTTTACAAGCATCGTAAATCATCTTATTACGCACATTTTGATCGATTTCAATACGAATTTTATCAATGAGCGCATCAAGTGTTGGATTTGAATATTTACCAAGATTATAAAGACCCTTAATATTACCCTCAACCGTTTGAACCAAAGTAGATAATGGATCATAAGCATCCAAACTCATTGGCGTCCAACCAAACAAATACATACTTGTATCTCGTGACAATATTTTAGGAATGAATTTTGATTTAGGTTGAGCGTTTAATTCAACTTTAATATTAATTTTAGCAAGCATTGCGGTTACTGCCTTACCAATCTCTTCATCCGCCACATAACGATCTGTAGGTACATCGAATATCACTTTAAATCCATCTTTGTAGCCTGCTTCTTCCATTAGTTTTTTAGCTTTTTCTAAATCATAAGGAAGTCTGTTGTTTAAATCTGCATTAAAGCCTTGTGTGTCTGGCGCAAAAATAAGTCCTGTTGGAACAGACGCACCGCGCATAACTTTTTGATACATCGCATCGATATCAATCGCGTGATATAAAGCAAGTCTTACATTTTTGTCTTTAAACGGATTTTTACCTTTAATACCCGATTCTGGCAATTCATCAGCCCATTGATTCATACCAATAATCATTGTTCTATATTCAGGACCTTGAAGAACAACATGATCTTTTGATTTTTTAATGCGCTCAACATCTGGTGGTGGTACTGGAAAAATGACGTCCGCTTTATTTGTTAAAAGAGCTGCAACACGCGTTTGTGCTGATTTAATGGGTGTAAAAATTGCTCTTTTAAAATTGCAATCGCCTTTATCCCACCATTTGTCGTTATATTCAAGAACAGTTTCAACATCTTGTTCACGCGATACAACCTTAAATGGTCCTGTGCCGTTGGCATTACGACCTGCAAAATTGTCTTCACTTTTTGTAAAATTAGTTGGTTTTTCAGTATTGTTCGCTTTACACCATTTTTCAGACATAATGTACCATTGGGCTATTTCTGCAGGTAAAATGGGGTTAATGCCGTCTGTTACAAACTCAATTGTACGATCATCAATTTTACGTGCTTCTTTAATAGATACTAATTTATTAGCAATACCAGATCCTTGAGCTTTCGCACGATTAAGTGAGAAAATAACGTCATCTGCATTAAAAGGCGTTCCATCATGGAACAATGCTTGACGTAATTCAAAACGCCAGATATCAGGTGCAGTTTGTTCCCATTTGGTAGCCAAAGCTGGTTCAAGCGTCATTTTTTTATTACGACGCACTAATGTTTCATATATGTTGTCAAGAAAACTTAATGTAGGCACTTCAAAAGCACCATAGGGCTCTAGGCTGTTTGCATCGCCTGATGCTGCCCAACGAAATGTCTTATCTTCAGCTAAAGGTGACGAAAATAGATTTTGGCTTGATAGTGATAGAATGACAATCGCAGACAGAGAGATTGCTGCTAATTTTTGTCGAATCATTTAGTTTCTCCTTTTTTTTCCTCCTAACTTTCCGAGGTTTCCGTCCCATATTTTCTATATTGTGTGAAGAATACATTTTTCATTTAAAAAAGCAATCTAAATGCATGGTAAAAATGGACAATAATAAAAAAGATGCTAGGATTTAGATGTAAGATTTCATTGTTTGGAAGAGTTAAATGACAACAAATATTACCATTATGCACTATGGAATTAATTACTACAATGAGCAACTCATTGAAAATATTAATGATTTAGAAAAACAATTAAAAGAGTCTGATTATAAAAAATGGATACATATTGAAGGTTTTCATGAAAAGGAAAAAATTCATGAAGTTTTAAAGCTTCTTCAAATAGATGCAGCAACTATTGATACGATACATGATATAAATGAACGTCCTAAATGCGATTTAAGAAGTGATTACATATTTTTTATTGTAAAACTTGCACGGCTTCAACAGATTAAAAAACTTCAGCATAATTTACAAAGTGATAAAATTTATTTTATTTTTAATGATAAATTTGTTTTAACTATTCATGATTCAATAGAGCCTATATTTGTTGGCGTTAAAAAAAGTCTTAAGGAAGGTAATCATCAATTAGCAAGTGAAAATACAATTTATCTTTCATATATTTTAATGGATACACTTATTGATGCTTTCACACCTGCTATTGAAGTTTATGAAGATCTTGTTGATAAATTAGAAGATCAGGCTATTTTATTGCCAACGAATAAAACCTTTCTAACAATTCATGAACTTAAGAAGCATCTTATAGAAACAAAAAAAACATTGGGGCATTTTACAGAAATTTTACGTGTATTTTTAAAAACGCCCCCTGATTATATTTCTAGTAAACATTTAAGTTTATTTCAAAGTAATTTGGAAGAAGTCAGTAAATATCTTGATATTATAGAAGGATATAAAGAATCTATAGCGGGTCTTGTTGATCTTTATTTTTCTAGTCAAGGTAACAAGCTTAATGAAATTATGAAAATTTTAACAATTGTTGCGACTATCTTTACGCCCCTTGCTTATTTAACAGGTGTTTTTGGCATGAATTTTTATACTGAATCAGATAGTTGGAATCCCATTAAACTTAATGAGCCTTGGGGATATGCAATTTTTGTTCTTTCAGGCCTTGCTATTACATTTTATATGTTACTCCTCTTCAAAAGAAAAGGTTGGATAGGCATGGACGAACCTAAGCTACCAAAGCTTACAACAAAACGAAAAAAATAGGGATTTCATGCTGTATAATCTTGTCTTTTTCAGTTTTATAGGCCTTTTTTTAATATGTCTTTTTAGCTTTAATATCGAAATTAGCGTTTGTTTTACAATTCTTATTGTTGCAATGGGTATCGTCCTTACCTTGCTTGAGCTTTTTATCCCTCGTAATAAAGAATATTGTCTTTCAAAAAGCGAGTTTGGACTCAATCTTGGATTTGTTGCCATTGATCGTTTTATCTATAAACCCTTTTTTGGATTTATTATCTTAGAATTTGCCTATCCATATTTAGCTACCCTTAATGAAGGTAGTATTTTTTATAATTTATGGCCACGCGAAAGCCATTGGCTATTTCAATCTTTTTTAGCTTATTTTTGTATTTCGTTTAGCAGCTATTGGTCTCATCGTTTTATGCACACAATTCCTGTCTTGTGGCGCATTCATCGCCTACATCATATGCCGCAAAAACTATCTTGGTTTGTCACTTATTGGAATCACCCATTTCATTTTTTAATGACGACAACGTCGCTTTGGATTTTACCCATTCTTTTTGGTATTCCAATACAAGCGATGGTTTTACCTTTTATGGTTAACCTTATTGTTTCAACAATGAATCATGCAAATTTTAAAACGGGACGTAGCATTTTAGGGTATATTTTTCCAACCATTTGGGAACATGAAATTCATCATTCTCAAAAAATAGAAGAATCAATGAAAAATATTGGTGTCAGCACTATGTTTTGGGATTATGTGTTTGGAACATATAAATTTCCAAGTCTCAATCAAAAAATTACCATTGGCGTTAAAGAGCGCTCTTATAAAACAATGCGTGAATTGAGTCATAAAATAGTTCAAGAATTCCAAGAACCATTTAAAAAAGAAAAAAAAATTAATGTTTTCAGTGAAAAATAAACATTTTTTACAAGTATTTGGTGGAGTTGCATTTTGTTTTAGGATGAGACATAATTTTAAAAGCAGATGCGACAACTTAATACATCCCTATAAATATATGAATTTATAACTGGATTGTTATATATTTTTCCAAATCAAGGGATATAAAATACCGAAAAAAATATAAATAATTACAAGGGCTAGGAGACAAATTATGCAGATTCAAACAATTCAATATGTGGAAAATAAAGGTTGGTCAGTTGATACTTTTCCAAAAATGGATTCTGAAAATACGCTCATCATCGTATTTGCTGCACCTGAATTTATAGGAAATGCGGCACCTATCAAAGAATTAAGTCAGCATTATCCGAAATCTATTATGGTAGGATGTTCAAGTTCTGGTGAAATATTTGAATCTTTTATTTATGATAAAAGCCTAACAGTCGCCATCCTTCATTTTGACAAAACACAATTAAAAGCTATTAAAAGAGAAATTAAAAATCCAGAAGATTCATATGCATGTGGAAAATATTTAGCTGATGAATTAAAAGGAAAAGGTCTTGCGGGCATTTTTGTATTGTCTGAAGGCTTAAACGTCAATGGATCAGAACTTGTAAAAGGCCTAAATACAATAGACGATAAAAAAGTTGTTATTACAGGCGGCCTCGCTGGTGATGGTAGTAATTTCAAACAAACATGGACTATTTTAAATGGTGAAATACATTTAAATACTATTATCGCAGTTGGTCTATATGGGGATTCCATTGAAATTGCGCATGCGTCTCGTGGCGGGTGGGATATTTTTGGTCCAGAGCGCCATATTACGCGCTCAAAAAATAATATTTTATATGAACTTGACGGTAGACCGGCTTTAGAGCTTTACAAAGAATATCTCGGCGATAAAGCTAAAGGATTACCAGCAACTGGTCTTTTGTATCCACTTGCTATTCGTACGAACAAAGACGATTCTAGGCAATTGGTTCGGACAATATTGGCAACGAATGAACAAGATCAATCTTTAACCTTTGCGGGCGATGTTCCTTTGGGGAATTTAGCACAGTTGATGCGCGCTAATTTCGATCGTTTAATTGCAAGTGCGGGCGAAGCAGGTGAAAGTAGTATTAAGAAAATTATTACTAAAAGTAACAAAGATGCACTTCCCGTTGCGTGTATTTCTATTAGTTGCGTAGGCAGAAGATTGTTGCTTGGCGAACGCACTGAGGAAGAAGTAGAAACTGTTCGTGAAACATTGCCTGCAAAAGCACATCAGATTGGTTTTTATTCCTATGGTGAATTATCGCCTTATTCTACCGGTCAATGCGATTTGCATAATCAAACATTAACGTTAACATTGTTTTACGAGAATTGATGCAATTTAAGCTTTTTTGTGGATAAATTTGTCTATACCCAAATGATTTGGAAATGCCGATTTTTAGGCATGAGATTAGAGGTGATTTTTGATACCGAAAATTTCGACAGATAATTGTTTTACCTTAGAAATTTTTGGTTCAAAAAGCGACCAAAAGTCATCGGCTAAAAACGGTAGTTTCAGATTATTTGGGTATAAGGCTTTTCAAAAAAACAAAATTGAATTGATGACAAATTTACCCACAAGATAAGCAATTATGAATTAGGAAATTTTTATGGAATTGAACAAATTAATCCAGCGTCAATTAAAAAGATCGGGCATGACGCTGGATTCTTTACCTACAGATCAAGAAGAATGGCGACAATTTATACAATCTGTTAGCAATGCTTACGAGAATAGTGACCAAGAAAGATATCTTCTTGAGCGATCGATGGAATTATCTTCTCAGGAATTGCTTTCTTTAAATGAAAAGCTCGAGAATGCACAATCCATTTCACGACTTGGTTATTGGTCATATGATAAATTAAAGGATCGTGTGCAATGGTCAAATACATTATCAGAAATATGTGGATTAAATGCATCAATTACACCGATAAATTATGAGAATTTTCTTTCATCTATACATGAGGAACATAGAACTTTATTTCAAGAAAAAGTAAGTAAAATATGTGTAGATTATACTCCTTTTGATTGTGAGATTAAAGTTAAAAATTATAATAACAATGATTATTTTTGGTATTTTATAAGCGTTACGTATGATAAAAATCCTGAACATACAAGTAATATATTTTCTGGCATTGCGATGGATATAAGCAAACGCAAACATTTTGAAACTGAATTAAATGTATCAAATCAAAAATTGATTACAACAGCGCGACTGGCAGGTATGGCGGATGTAGCAACATCTGTCTTACATAATATTGGTAATGTACTTAACAGTGCTAATGTTTCTTTAGGTTTAATATTACAAAAGCTTAAAAATGATCACTATCAAAAACTTATTGCTGTTATACAAATGATTAAAGATAATTTACCAAATATTGTTGATTATATAAAAGATGATCCTAAAGGCAAAGTTGTTCCGCGCTATTTAGTAAGCATAGGAGAAACTTTAGCAAAGGATTATGAAATATTTGGTCAAGAAATTCAAAATATTTCTAAACATTTGGACCATATGAAAGAAATTGTTTCAAAACAGCAAAACATTAGTCGTGTCGTAAGCTTAAAAGAAAAAACATTTTTGCATGAACTGATAAACGACGCATTGCAAATTAGCGGTGGCGAAAATTTAAAAGAATATATACAACTAAACAAAAATTATACTGAAAATGATTTTGTCTTAACAGATAAATCTAAAGCAACTCAAATTATGATCAATCTCATTAAAAATGCAAAAGAAGCCATTATTGAAAATAGAGAAAATCAAAATAAAGAACTAACTATTTCTGTCCAAAAAAACTCGCCTGAAGAATTTATTAATATTTCTGTTGAAGATAGTGGAATAGGTATTACAGACGAAAATATTTCTAAAATTTTTACTTTTGGTTTTACAACAAAAGAAAATGGGCATGGATTCGGCTTACATAGTAGCGTCTTAGCTGCAAGAGAACTTGGTGGTGATTTGATAGCCGAAAGCAAAGGAAAGAATCAAGGTTCTATTTTCACGTTAATTTTACCTTTACAATGATCACAACAATCTTATTTGTTGTTTAACGCGCCTAATTGATGTTTAATGACCTTGTGCATTAATGTTGGAAAAGCGTGATCCTTAAGATCTTTTTGTGCGCACCAAAAGCCATCTTCTAAATCTAATCCAGATTTTTTAATTTTAATAATATTCAAATACAATTCGAAATGCGTAAAAACATGCTTCACTTGCCCTATAACATTTGTCCATGAATGTTCTGGCCAAGGCGAATTTGCGATTGCCTCTTCTTTCTTCCAATTTTCTATTTCCCACGAGGTTGAAGGAATTTCCATCAATCCTTTAAGTAATCGATTTTCACGTTTGCGAATCCAAATATCACCTTTATCATTTTCAACCCAAAATACAAATCCAAATTTTTGAGGCCGTTTAGCTTTTAATTTTTCAATAGGATAAAGATGTTGCGTCAGATTCTTGTAACTTTCACAAAAATTGTTCACGGGACAAATATCGCATTTTGGATTTTTGGGTGTACAAATAGTCGCGCCAAGATCCATCATTGATTGAGCAAATTCACCAAATTTATCGTTTGGCGATAGGGTTTCAAGTACAATGCGCAATTGTTTCATATCCTCTTTAGGAGGAAAAGGAAGCCTAAAAACACGCGCTAAAATACGTTCAACATTACCATCTATCACAAGTGATTTTTGATTAAAAGCAATAGCCATAATAGCTGCAGATGTATAAGGACCAATGCCGGGCAATTGAAGAAGTAATTTTTCTGTCTTTGGAAAAATGCCATTGTAATCTGTTGCAATTATTTGAGCTGTTTTATGTAAATTATGCGCGCGTGAATAATAACCAAGTCCTTGCCAAGCGTGTAAAACTTCATCAATTGAAGCATTCGCTAAAAATTTCACATCAGGCCATTTTTCAGTAAAATTTAAAAAATAAGCAATCACTGTTGCAACTGTTGTTTGCTGCAACATGATTTCGCTTAACCAAACATGATAGGGATTTGGTTTGATAGGATCTTTTGCCCGCCATGGCAATTTTCTTTGAGCGTGATGATACCAATCAAGAATTTTTGTTGAAAAACTACTCATGATTTAAAAATAATCCATAAAAACTTATATACCCAAATGATTTGGAAATGCCGATTTTTAGGCATAAAATTTGAGATGATTTTTGATGCCAAAAATTATGACAGATAATTGTTTTACCTTAGGAATTTTTGGTTCAAAAAGCAGCCAAAGATCATCGACTAAAAACGGTAGTTTCAGATTATTTGGGTATATATTACATGCCATTTAATAAGACAATTTTTGATTTAAATCAAGCCATCTAAAAGTAGCGTCCCAAGCCCCCACCTACGCCCCACGACCATATCATTACCCATAAGTATAAACCCCACCCCTTTCCTACGTCCCGCGACTTGATCCTGAGAGATCCACACGAAATTCACTCAAAGGGGCAAGCCTCTGAATGAACGGTTACTATCATTTGATAAAGCAATTTTAATATGTTATTAAATGATTTTTTTAAAATATGTAATCCCTTTTTAAGG
>JAUXUR010000058.1 GCA_030680745.1 Alphaproteobacteria bacterium | reverse complement strand
GACCAGACTCGCAAACGGGTTCTTCAAACACCAATGCTTCGACGGCCTCCAGGTCGCACAAGCTTTTTATACACATGTTTGCGAATTTGGTCATTCCTTTTAAGTCCGACCCTTTTAGGTGGTGGGAAACTCGCAACGACGAACCTATTGATTTTTAATAACTCTACTTTCGAGTTCATACTCTATCTTTCGTTTGAAGCAAAAAATTATTAATCTACAAAAACAGGATATAAATCAAGTGGTTTTGAATCTACCCATCGTTCAGTAATTTTTGCCAACACTTTTTCAGCTATTGATCTTAACTCAGGCAATTTATTATATTTTAAAGACACCTCGATAAAAGCCTTCAATCTTGATAAAACACGTGGCCGCGCCAAATTAGCGTCTTTGTTCCAACGGTTGCCAACAGGGATTGGTCCTGTACCCATATTAAAATCTTCATCCAATACACCCCCAGCATTCATGAATGCTGTTAGTGCCCATTGGCCACAAGCCAATGTATACGCATTGTAATAAACGTCATCATCAAAGGCCTTTGATAGGTTTTTTTCTAATTCTTGACGGTAAAGTACTTCAAGCGAATCAATTAATGTGGGTGGAAAAGCTTTCGCACACCAACAGGTTGGCATAGACATACGCAAGTAAGTTGCGTCTAACATTGCATTTTTAACAACTGACCATTCAAAATCAATAATATGAAGTTTGTTTTTTACAGGATTATCAAAAACGTTATCAGGACATATATCACCATGAACGAGCGTTGTAAAAGCACCGGGCTCAAGACTATTTTTAAATATTAAATCCAATTCTTCATCAAATGCAGCTGGCGCTTTAATTTCAAGTTTATTTAAAGCGCGTATAATAAATTGATGCGCTTCCTCTTTTTGGGTTTTATAATCTTCCTGCCATGTTTCTGCGTTTTCATTGAGTCTTTTTAAAATAGCCGCATAAACATCGGTTCGACCTATACCAAAGGCATGAAATTTAGCCAAAGAGGTTACAAATCGAGTCAAAGCCGACTCAGCTTCTTGTCTATTATATCCAGTGAGCGAATCAACCAAACTAATATGATTCTGACCCAAATCTTCTAAAAGAACAAAACGATTTGGCACACTGCCACCATAAAATCGAGGCGTTATTGATTGAGCCTGATCTTCGGTGCTCATAAACTCAAGGCCAGCCCAATCACGACAAAAACGACCAAAAATTTCCTTATCATCCTCATCTTTATCTTCCACGTCAGGAACAGATTCTTTGAATATAAGAGTCTGTGAGAGTTGTTCTGTTTTCCCTTTGAATTCAATACGTAAAATAAGATTACGACGTTCTTTTTCACTCAATTGAACAGATGATACAATATCAATTTCTTTATCAAAATGTTGTGAAAGAATTTGTTTGATTTCAGGAAAATAACGCGCACCAGGTGAAGCAGAACATAATTTAAACATCGTCAATCCAATAATTAATATAGCTGAACTTATAAAGAAATATTTTTTCATTTTATTACCATTTTAATTTAATATATTTAAGATAGTGAAATTTGTAGCATATAGTGATATAGAAAATCTAGAAATTATCTATGTTTTTTATTTGGATTCAACGCAACTTCTACCGCTTCTTGATCCGAAACAAACAAATTTTAAATGTTTTACCAAATAAGCCCTAAAATAGACGACCTTGGTATAGGTCCAAAAACGCGACTATCATCATGTTGCGCCGAAAGATTGTCCGATAATACAAAAACATGATCTTTTGGAACCTGAAATGGTTCATTTAAAGCAAATGTGCCATATTGCCATCCAGACCAATTTCTATGAATTTCTTTCTGATCAAGAGCGATATTATTCACAATAACATTCCCTTCAATGATCTGTATTGTATTATTCTCTAAGGCGACTATCCTGGCTATCCAATCTTTGTCTTCATGCTTGAATACAATAATGTCATCTATTTTGTATGATCGAAAATAAGGGGTCGCTTTATTTAAAAAATATAATTGACCATCCTTAATAGCAGGTTCCATACAATCTCCAGAAATACGATACGGCTTGGCAAATACAAAAAATACGATTACAAATGATATAACAATGAGTATTATAATTTTATATATATTTTTCATATTGCTTTCCTATACTACGTTAATATGCAACCGTCGACGCTATATCTAACACAAAATGATATCTCAAAGCATTGTATTTTGAAACAAAGCTAAGCGTTCTTTCATTTCCTTCTGGATCAATCACCCGATATAAAACGTCTTTATTAAGTCTTTGGTCAGCATTTTCATCAAAATAATAGGATAAAATATGTTGTTCTATTTGCTGAGCATTTTCAAATATATTACCCTTTAAATCAATGTCAATATTTTTTTGAGATAATAGCATAGATTTAAAACCACTCTTAAGCATAAGTTTACACGATGCAATGTTAGAGGGACGTGCTGTCGCAACAAATACATTAAGAGGAGCCTCACCAAAACATTTAAATTTTTCAACAATACTAGACGAAACTTCTTCTCTCAATCCATGCCCAATTTCAGTGACTTCTTTTGCCCAAATTGAAAAAAACACCTTAGAAATACTGGTCGCAACGCCCTTACCCCAAAATTCCTTATGTGCAGCATATCCAACATTAGCATAACCAGGACCATCAGAAGAGAAACAACAAAACCCAATAAATTGATTTGTTTCTTTAAGAAAAATTGTCATTGCCCCTATTGGTTCCCCCTTTTGAAAAGAAGGCATCCAAATGTCTTTAAGATAATGTTCACTTTTCTCATATGAAACTGCCTTGCCAAGACCAAAAAACTTCATAATATCAGCATCAGCAAATAATTGCTGATAGAAGAGTGTATCTTCTTCGTGAACCTCACGCGCATACCAAACAGAACCATCATTTAAGGTGCCTTCCACATAAGAATGAAGTCCAGTGCCACCTTCAACATCATCCCAAATAAAAACAGGATTTGCACTAAGTTGAAAACTAAAGCAAATATAGAACGCGATTAATACAAAAAAACGTCTCATTTTATCCTTACACTTTCTTGATAAAGAAAATTATAATAAATTTTTATTGTAAAATAAGTAGCGCAATATCATATGTATGTCAATAAAATTGCCGTAAATTCTGTGCTTAAAACAATTAATAACACCCTAAACGACTAAAAAGTTTTTATACATTTTAATAAAAAAGAGGCCAATCAAATCGGCCTCCATCACACGTAAGTTAGAAATTCTGCGCTACATAAAATCGCATCGCCTCTTCTAGGATCTCAACCATTTCAGGATGATACACATCAAAGAATTTTGTAAAACTTAAACCCAAATTTCTTTTTTTTGACTTCTCTTAATTATTAAATACTTCAAAGAGGTTACCTTGCGCAAATGCTTCATTGAAAAATTTAAAATAATTTTCTAAATTTTCAAGAAGTGCATCAATTTTTAACTTTTGTTCTTCATCCGCTATTTTGTAAATATCATCCATGCGATCAAGCATATCACAAAAGATAGAATAGGCTGTAATAGGTTTACGATTACCTTGCGGATCCGTATAAGTAAAAAGAAGAGAAGGGTTACCATGATCAAGTGGTTTTAATTCTTCGAATGGATCAAAAGAAGAGCTTGATGTTCTACCATTCCCATAAAAAAATTGTAAATATGCAATCAACAAAATATGCTCTTTTGAAAAAACAGCTTCATGATTATCAATAAGCCTAAGGTATTGTTTACGCAATCCTTCTTTGTGAGCATTTTTTACGTTGATCCCTGCATTATCTAACAGTACTTTCAATGTGTCCCAATGTTCTGTTCGATTTATAAAATACACTCTATGATCAGAAGTTACTCTCGCATAAAATTCTTGATAAAGGGCTCTAATTTCTTTTCCTTTTTTTATAGATTCTTGGGTCTCTGTCGAACTTGAAGAAGACGAAGAAGAAGACGAATTGTAAACTGCAAATTCAGGCATTGTGTTGAATGGACTCTGTCTTACATAACCCAATCCAATGACTTCTTGGATAGCTCTATTACGAAAATATTGCCTAAGTTCCTCTCGTTTTTCATCAACCTGTTTTGGCGACGGTAGATAAGTTTCTTTTTTTCCTGAGCGTGAAATCTCAGCCGGAACTACAATCGTCAAAGCCTCTTTTACACCACATTCTAGAAAACTATTAAAGAATTCACATGAACCCATACTCGTACAAATATCACGTAATCGTCTTGATAAGTCATACCCTTTCGTTATGTCCATATCACAATGTGCGCCTTCTGCATAAAACAGACTTTTTTTTAATATTTTATATCCTCTTTCGTAGCCCCCAGCATTTAATATTTTAAATTGTTCTTCTGTTATACCATAAGGCTCCACTATTGAATTTTGACTTACGAGATTTACGACCGTTGAGATAAAATTAGAAAACGCGCCCAATACACTTCTATTTTGGCCACCAACAGCATTAGCATCAATCGCACAAGAAACAAACAAAGACAAGATAAGAACTTTTTTCAACATATTCTCCATTTAATAATTTAAATTACAAATATACTAATGTAAAAAAAATTAAAAGTCAATATTTATATTAATATTAATAAGTATATAAATTTAATTACTTGGTGAATTTAATTTTTATAAGTTAAGCTTTTTAATAAAAAGGAGCCGAAAAATCGACTCCTAGAAAACATATACCCAATCGGTTTCAAAGTGTGGGTAGGAAGATGAGCGGTGAAGCACGCGGAGTGTATCTCTTCATACATGAGCATGCTGAATCCCGAAATCTGACGCACTCCACAATTTGAAAAAGGAAGGGTATAGATTATAAATTTTGTTCTGCATAAAACCTCATCGCTTCCCCTATAAATTCAACCATATCAGGATGGTATACATCAAAAAATTTTCTAAAATCTGGATGTTCAGCATATAGTTTTGTAAGACCAATATAGACCTCCTTAGTTAAATCATAAAAACGATTTTGTAATTCATAATGCGCGTGGATCAGCTTTTGAACTTCAGGCGACGATGGCTTTAGATCCTGATCAATCATAACAGCCAAATCCTTATGAAGCGCATCTCCTTTATTTTTCACATCATCCCATTCATCTTTATCCCATTTTGCTGTGCGTTTTTTGCTTTCGACAAGCAATTGCTCGGTTTCATGACCATAAGATTTAACAAGATATTGCTCATATTCCTTTTGTCGATCACTGTCAAAACCATAATATAATTCTTTGTCTGTCATTTTTTCTGTACCTCTCAAATGTAAAATTGTTTTATCAATCGTTTCCAGAAGTTTATTTTTGCGATCAATTTCCTTCTTCAAAAAACCCTTATGGGCTTGAAGCGCTTTGACTTGATCAAAACCATCCATAGTCAAAAGTTTTTGGATTTCCTTCAGCGGAAAACCCAGCTCTTTAAAAAACAAAATTTGTTGCAACAGTAATAAATCTTTTTCGGCGTAATATCTGTAACCATTCGCGGCATAAAAATCAGGCTTCAACAAACCAATTTCGTCATACCAATGAAGCGTTCGCACCGAAACGCCTGATAATGTCGTCAATTGTTTTACAGAATAACGCATAATTTATTACTCCTTCTGACCGATATAGATAAAGGTAGAATATGACGTAACGTGAGGGTCAAGATTTATTTTTAAGTATTTTTTTTACAATTAAATTTCTTTAGAAAAAATGCATAAGAGGGACTAACCTACAACACATCCTCAATAATTCTTTTCTGAACAAAAGCATCAGAACTATTTTGATCTGTTATTTGACATAACTCGAAAGTCGCTTTCCATAAAGCCCAGGCTTTTGCACGAAGCCAAGTATCGTCATCTAAAGCAATCTCGTTGATAAATATATCTCGCGCTTTACCTTTCAGAAAAGTCCACGCAATCACTAAATCACATGCAGGATCACCCAGGCTTATACCTCCGAAATCAATAATGGCAGTTAATTTTCTATCATGCATCAACATATTACCAATCGCAAAATCGCCATGAATCCAGACTGGATTTTGATGCCATCGCGTTTTGCAAGCATTCTCCCATAATTGCATTGCCTTATTAGCATCTATTACATTAGAGAGCTGTGCGATTTGGTCTCTGGCGCCTTTATCGTAAACACTCACATGATCGCCACGCCACCAATTATGCTGACCCGGTTTTGGTCCATCAACAGCATCCATGCTTTGCAATTCTTTTAAAAATTTTGCTAAATCAAAGGCAAGTTTTTCTAAGCAATCATCATCTAAAACAAGAAGATTAATACTAACGCCTTCCAACCATTTATAGATAGAAAATGGATAGGGATAATCATCTGAAGGATTGCCCATTTTGAGGGGAGCAGGAATATTGACTGTTAAATAGGGCGCGAGCCTCGGTAACAAGTCTTGCTCTTTAGGCACTTTCAACGCATAAGATGCGGCACTTGGCATGCGGATTAACAGATCATTTCCTAATCGATAGGTACGATTATCATGGCCTTGTTTTTCAACTGATCTAATGGGTAAATGCGCATATTCTGGAAATTGAACGGCCACAAGTTTACGTGCCAGATCAGAGGTAATGTTGGATGGTTTAAAATTATTTGTCATAAGATCAATTTCTTAAAAACCATCATCTTTATCAATAACCTTTGTTTGGGCAATAACATCATGAAAACATTTTTTACCTTTTGTAACTATTGGACAAACTATATACCAAAGGATAAAAACAATTGCAGCTATCTTGATAGAAAAAAATATTATGAGAATAGGCGACATAAAAATTATTTCACGTGCATAAGCAGTTGAAAAAGTCAAAGGAGACCCATCATCAAAAACGACCTTCAAATCAACAAGCTTTTTATCCAATCCGCCTTGCCAGGAAGTAGATACAAAATAAGCCCCAAAAGCCGCAACCACTAAAATGATTGCAAAAGCAATAACAACAAGGCCTAACAATTCTGCTCCACTATTGCTGACGTGCAAAAAAGGCGAACCCGCTTCAATGGCACCAGTACCAAACAACAATGAAGACCCTAACGCCCTTCTTAACAACATATTTGGTTTCTTAGCAAAATGTTCCATAGCAAATCCTTTTTTCTATTTCATACAAGTTGACATACTTAACATAAGAAACATTTAGCTTTTTAGAAAGCTCTTAACACATAAGTAAATGTAAATGAGAGATAGAATAAAAAAAAGATAAAATACAAAAAAGAGCCTGAAGCGCTTAAGTTTCAGATCCACTAAGATTCACATTCTTAGTAAACAAAAAAAGAGAGAAAGCAATTAATCTAGAGTAATTTCAAGTAAGTGAAACAATATATTGCTTTAATTTAAGAATACCCTGAATAAGAAAAAGTGGGGTTATTATATTTAACCCCTCTACCAAATAAATTAGTTTGGTTGATTATTTTTAGTAAAGTCAACAAATTCAGATAGCAATTGGTTAAATTCGTGACTTTTTTCCCAAAGCGTTGCATGCCCCGAGTCTAATTCAAAAATACCAAACAAATTATTATAGATTAAGCTTTTAATATAGTCATTATTGATCCCTTTGTCTTGTTTTCCATAAACAAAAGCGAGCGGTGTTTTTGTTTCTTGAATAAATTCTTTTTGATTGACGCCTTTACCCATAAAAGTAGCAGTAAATACATTCTTACGTGCATTTCCATCAGTTCTCATACCCGTTATTACAAAATAATGATTATCATCAGGATTAATACCACTCATAGCAACAAATTTTCGAGCTTCCTCTTCTGTAAAATTTGTTTCTTGACCCATCATATTTCCACCTTCAAATGGAAGAAAACCTGCGCCAAATCCAGCTGGGGCAAGTTCAATAGGCGGTGTGCCTGTTAAGAATAAACCTGTTACGAGTTTAGGGCGTTCATACGCTATTTCTATCGCAATATGACCACCTATTGACCATCCACAAAGAATAGCTTTTTTTACATTAAGTAAATCGAGGGTCTCTAAAACAGCTTTGGCATTACCTGGAAATGAATATGTAGCAACAGGGTCTATTGCGTTATCGCTTTTACCATGGCCAGGTAAGTCTATTGCAATCAAATGATATTGCTGGCCTAATTCATCGAATTGTTTACTAAAAGCTTCCTTAGAGATAGAATTTGAATGAAGGAATATTATTGTTTCTCCCTTACCTTCACTCTCAAGATAAGAAATTTTTCCTGAAGACGTTGTTATAAACCCCTCTTTTAAAGCTTCGCAACTATTTATATTTTGAAAAAATAAAATAGTTAAACTTAATATAAATGTTTTTTTAAGTAGATTCATTTTAGATTCTCCTGTTTTGTATCATAGTACACGACACTTTTTTAATTTGATCTAAGGTATTGATTTTTTATAAGAAAACATAGTACAGACAAGATACAAAAAAAGGAGCTGTACAATGATAAAAATGAATACCTTAGATCAAGCAATAAATAATCACTTC
>JAUXUR010000057.1 GCA_030680745.1 Alphaproteobacteria bacterium | reverse complement strand
TGTTCACTGAGTATTAATTTTTATAGTGTGACGTAAAATTATGTTGTTTGCTCTGCTAAAGGGTTCGTCTCTACATTAGATTCTTTACGTAGTCGTGAGAATGTTTTTTGTAATGCTTTAATGATTTCTTCTTGAGGATCATTCGTGTTTTTAATTGATTGAAAGCTTTGATAGAATAAATTATAAAGGGCTGAAAAGCTTCTTTTTCCAAGTGTTAGGGTTGTATTTTTCTGAATATCGTTCCCAATATTATTGAACAATTCATTGCGTTTATCTGCTTTTAACTGATCAATGTTGTCAATGGTTTTAATGCGGTTTTTAGCGTAATCACAAATTTTATTTATCATTTCTTTTTTTGCTTCATAGGATAATTTTGAATTATAAGCCTTATGTTCTGAGTGTTTACGCTTTGTAGTTAATTTTCTTTTTTCTTTTTTTAATTTGTTGGTTTTGTCAAAATCATCAAATGCTTTGCGTAGTTCTTTCAGAATGTTTCTGTGATTGTCTTCTAGTTTTGGGTTTGATTTCATAAGACGCTGAAACATAATATTAAGAGCGCTAAAACTTCTTTCTCCCCTTGTTAGGTCATGTTTTTTTTGAATATCAGTTGCCATAAAGTTCCAAATATTAATTTGAATGAGTGTATGTTTTGATAATTTTATTTCATAACTTTCTTCAATTTTTTTGGAAATGTCATTATAAATAATTTTTATAGATTCGTTTTCTGTGTTGTTTTTCATATTTTCTTTTATGTATTCGCTTGCATCAGAAATTAATCTATCCATATCTTCTTTTTCTTTTAAAAAAATTTTTGTGGTTATTTCATCAATAATGATGTTTGTTGTACAATTAATTATATTGTCCAAAACATAATTAATTATGTCTGTCATCATGTCTTCTTTTTGTTTTGTTGTTAATTTTTTGTTCGTTTTAGTAGGTTTGTTGTTTTTAACATTAAGATTATTTTTGTTGTCGCTTGCTTCTTCTTGTATTTTTTGTTTTTTTATAGGTGGTTCAGAATTATCTAATGTAATAGTTGGGTATAACATAACATTTGGAACATCAATGATTTTGTTTTCAGTGATTATTGGTTGATCATTTTCTTTAAGATCATCATTGATATTAGTAAGATTAATTGGTGTATCTTTTGTTGCATACGATGCAGTTGATAATAAAACTAATGCAAAAATATGCGTATATAGAAGTTTTTTCATGTTTATTTCCATTTAAATAAGCTTTAAGAATAAATATGTTTTGACTTTAATTTATTTATTTTATGTTGTCAATAAAAATGTTTTATATTCATGAATATAGTTTTTTTGTTTGAATAAAAAACTATTTCAATAATGTCTTTAATTTTTCCTGAATCTTTAAACTTTCTTGCGTATTGCCTATTTGGTCAAGATATGTCGCTTTGAAATAAAGGCCTAATGGGTGATTTGGATTTATTGTTAAAGCTGTTTCAATCTTGTTTAGTGCATCTTGAGTGACCTCACCATTTTGGCTTTGAATAAGACATTCAGCATAATTAATCAGAAAATCAGCATCTTCTTTATAAGTTGAAAGGCAAATATCGTATGCAGTCATAGCTTGGGGGAGGTAGTTAATATTTTTATAAGCATCGCCTATAATACGCCAGGATTTATGATCATTTGGGTTTACTTTAAGATGTTCCTCTAATTTTTGAATGAGAGTGTTGAGTTCTTTTTCTTCCTCGCTTTGGTGGTAGGGCCAATCGGGTAAAGAGGGGGATCCTAAAAATGAATAAATACCTAACGATGTAATGCTTAAGAAAGTAATTGTTAAATATAGGTGTTTTCTATGTGCTTTGGGGTTGATTAAAAACATTATGATGAAAGCTAATAAAAGAAAAAAAGCTATATAAATCATTGTTTTTTGCGCCTGTAAAAATAAAGCAAAAAGCCTAATATGCCGCCAAAGGCGATAATTAGACAGCCTAACCAAATAAGAATCACTAATGGGTAATAATGAAATTTAAAACCCCAGCCTCGTTTCAATGGATCTTCCTCACCCAGGACTAAATAATAATCATTTAAAAATTGGGTGTGAAGAGCAATTTCGGTGGTTGATTTTTGCTCGATAGGATAAAGACGCCTTTCAGGGCTTAGAATACCTTTTGAAGCACCATTTTTTGTCAGTTGAAAATCGGCCATTAAGGATAAATAATTGGGGCCTTTGATTTCTTTAAGCGCTAAAAGTTTAAAGACAATGCCTTGAAATTCAATTTGTTGTCCCTCTTTAAGAAGCAATGTTTGTTCCTTGTGCCAGGTTGTTGATCCAATCATGCCTAATAGGGCAATGCCAAATCCAAAATGGGCGAGTAGCATCGGCATTTTTTCAATAATGGCTTGGAATTTATCTTTTTTATACAATTGATAGGCATACAGAATAGTGCCTAAAAGACACCAAAAACTTAAGAAAAGACCTAAAAAAGGATAAAATTTTGTGGTGTTATAATTTAATCCAATAATAGTGCTTAAGATAATGGCGGCAATAAAAGGAGCTGCAATAATATGTTTAATAGTTCGAAAATTACCATGTCGCCAATTCAGAAAAGGGGCGATGGGCAGCAAAAATGCAAATGGAATCATAAGGGGCAAAAAGCTTTTTTCAAAAAAACTGGGATCCAGGCTGATTTGATTGCCATTATAAATTTCAACTAAATAGGGGTAAAGCATTGAAAAAAAGATGATAAGGCTTGCTGCGATTAAAAAAATATTCTGTGCAACAAGGCTTGTTTCTTTTGAAAAAAATGAAAACTGAATCAGTGTTTTTTGAGGCGTTTTATAGAAAAAATAATGGAGAAGGCTTAAGGTAAGTAATCCTAATAATATGCTGAAAAGAATGATGCCACGTTGTGGATCAAGGGCAAAAGAATGGACTGAGGTTAAAAAGCCTGAGCGTACAATAAAGGTACCAAAAACACTTAAGTTAAAAATACATAAGGCTAATAATAATGGCCATTTTTGATCAATACGATTTTTTTGGACAAGGGGTAAAACGTGTAATAAAGCAGTGCCCAAAAGCCATGGCATAAGGGATGCGTTTTCGACAGGATCCCAAAACCACCAACCACCCCAGCCTAATTCATAATAGGCCCAGAAACTGCCTAAGGTGATGCCGATGGTGAGCATGCTCCAGGGCAGGATCGTCCAAAAACGTAAAGTTTTAACCCAATTTTGGGGGAGGGTTTTCTCTTTTAAAAAAGCGAGGCTTATGCAAAAGCAAATTGAAAAACCAACATAGCCCAAATAAAGAAAAGGGGGATGAAAGGCCAAAGCAGGGTCTTGTAATAGGGGGTTCAAGCCTTTGCCATCCGTGGGCGCTGGCCATAGGCGCTCAAATGGATTAGAGGTGAATAATAGAAACGCTAAAAAGGCGATGCTTAAAATTGCATGAAACCCAAGACTATTAGACGTGAAGGGGGTTGATTTTTTATTCATGAACACAAATAAAGCGCCAACAAAGCTGTGAATCCATATCCATAAAAGCATTGACCCTTCATGATTGGCCCAAATGCCTGATATTTTATATAAAAGTGGTTTAGATGTGTGAGAATTTTTAGCCGTTAAGGCAAGCGAAAAATCTGATAATACAAAAGCATAGGCAACACATAAAAAAGCGATGCTAATACATATAAAATTTAGAAGCGCAAGTTGTTGGGGCTGTATCGTTTTTTGATATAAAGGGCTGTTTCCCCAAACAAGGCTTCCTGATTGTAGAAGACTAAGGCTGAAGGCGATGATAAGCGCAAAATGTCCGAGTTCTAGTATAATGATTTTAGCCCATATTTTAGTTTACGCCACCATAACGTTGTTAAGGATATTTTTCAATCTTCTTGGGCAGGTAAAGATTTTTATCATTATTTTTTATAAAAATTTAATAATAAAGTAAATGATTGTTTTTATTGATTTTTAGTTTAAATTATAAGTAATAAGTACAATTACTAATGTTTTACTTTAATAATTATTGACATTTCTTTTGTATTATGCGACAGTGTTGTTCACATTTTTACGTATTATAAAAAATATACAGGGTAACATTATGAAAAAAATTATTACTTATGCTTTAATAGCTACTTTGTGCTGGAATAATTTGTCTTATGCTATTTCTGACGATGGAGATCATTCGCCCTTATCTACGTCTGAATTGGATCTTTATTATTATGAATCTTCGTCTGATAGTGAATTGAGTCCAAGAAGTTCAGATGAATTTATTGATTTAGAAAACAATGAAGAACAGATTATTCAAGATTCTATTGATAAAGCTGTAGAAGAAGCAAGGCCTAATCGAACAAGCCCCTGGATCCGATTCAATAGTCAAAACAAACAAATTGCGTATAATGAATATTATATATCTGGGAAAGATTCTGCTTGTGGCTTCAGAGCATTTGGATATGATTCAAGAGTTCAAGCTGTAGATACGTTAATAGGTGCATTGACTAATCCAGCAATAAACCCAGCAAAAAAAAATCAAATTAAGGAATATATAAAAAATTCTATTTATACTGCTGAAGATGGTGTGTTGTGTGCTATTTTTGGAGCAGATAGACCTACGTCAGATTCAAAGGAGCAATTTGCTTCCAATGAACAGAATCAAATTACTTATTTAAATTATTTTAAAACGCCTGGCATAGAATTATCTTTTCAAATACATTTTGATGATGAAGGTAATCCAATTGAAAATGATAGAAAATATGATTTGATTGATGCTTTTGCTGTTTTAAAAGAGGTTAATCTTTATATATACCGACCTCAGGGTGCAGATAAAAAATTGCGTTTGGCTCATTTTATTTCCTTTAATGCTGCTCGAAAAAACCTTTTATTAATATATAAAGACGCTCATTATAATCGGCTTGCTTTATGTGATGTTGCAGCTGATTGTAATGAAGCATTATTAGATGAAAACAGTGATTTAGAGATTTTAAGAAATTCTTTAAGTCAAGCAGGGGTAAGTGCGTCAACTTTGGATGAATCCCTTTTTACGCATACAAGTGAAGATCCATCTATTTCATATGAAGTATTGCCAGCGTTAACTTTGAATATTTCGTCTGAAAATCAATCTTCATCATCAGCAATAGATTGCGCTTCAACGTTTTCCTCGGTAAGGGATCAAGCAAGATCTAGGCGCGAGATTCAGCCCGTAAGAGAAGCAAGACCTTTGCCTGCTTTTACACGAGAACAAATTCTTCATTTTGTTAAAAATCCTGCAAGTCGCTTAGGCGCTTTGGGGTGTAATGATTCTTGCCAAGCTGCTTATGCGTTTTTAAAAGAAAAAGAAGATCTTGAGTCAAAATGTGTTTTAGTCCGATTAGCGCTTAATCATAATTTTATTCCACATGGAATGAGTCTACGATGTTTTTTTAACGAGTTGCTTGTTAGTATGCAGCAATCTATAAAAACTGCCAATCAAGAAAGAATAAGACATTATCTTAATGTTTATATTGGTAAAATATATATTAAATTAGGAGAATTTGATAAGGCTTGGCGTATTTTTAAAGGATTGAGTAAAAAATATACGCAAACTTTTTTAGTTGATATGGTTGAAATGATTATTGAGCATGATTTTTTGCCAGAGAATATGAATCAATGGGAAGCCTATAAATATGCAATGGATATTTTGGATGATTTATATCAATCTGGAAATGGTAAAGCACCGCATAGTCAACGTAACGGAAGAGCTCAAAAACCAACAAAAAATATAGAAGCGCCGGATTATCTTACAACGCGGATTGTAAAACAGCGCGTTGAATCTCTTAAAAGGCAGAGAAGGGTCGCAATAGAGCAAGATGCTCCAGTTGAAGAAGAAGATCAAGGTGAAGCAATTGAAAGAAGCTGTTATTCTACTTTTCAGGTCCAGAGAGATTTAGAAGCGAGCGTTTTGTCTGAACGGAGAGAAAGAGCGGCGCAAAGTGTATTAAGAAACGGACGTTATGATGGTGGACGCGATGTTCGAAAACGTCCAAGAGAAAATATTGAAAGTGATTCTGATAATGATTTAATGCATCATGCGAAGCGTAGCAGGACAACAGAGGTATCTCTAATTCAGCGTGATGATGTCGCCACAGTGTTAGATTCATCAGACTCTTCAAGTGCAGATGATGTTGAGATTGATTTCTTTGATGAAGAAAATGAGCAAATAAAAAATAGAATACGTTGCTTAATTATTAAGGGAAAATGTTTTGGAAAACAAAAGAATAATAAAAATTCTGTTAATTTTTATTTAAAATCACTTGAGCTTCTTGATAAACATGATGATGTCAATTTACGTGTTCAAACTTTGATTGGGCTTGGGAATGCTCGATATACAGATAGTGATCATCAATCTAATGTAGATTGGTATCTTGAAGCATTGCAGCTTTTAGGTGAAAGTGATGATATTAGTTTGCGTGCTCAAGCCTTGATCGGTCTCGGCAATGCTCGATATGCAGATATAGGACACCGAACTGATGCAAGTTGGTATAAAGAAGCATTGGATGTTTTGGGAGATTCCGGTGATATTAAGTTACGTGCTCAAGTATTAGTTAGTATTGGCAATGCTCGATATGAGGATCGTGATCATAAACGTAAAGATTGGTATCTTAAAGCATTGCAACTTTTAGGTCGTAATGGTGATGTAAATTTACGTGCTCAGGCTTTGATTGGTCTTGGTAATATGCGATATGCAGGTGATGTGCATCAATCTGATATAGGTTGGTATCTTGACGCGTTGAAGCTTTTAGGTGAACGTGGTGATATTGCTTTACGCGCTCAAGCCTTGATTGGTCTTGGTAGTGCTCGATATACAGATGATACGCATCAATCCGACGCCGTTTGGCATCAAGAAGCATTGAAGCTTTTAGGTGAGAGTGGCGATATCAATTTACGGGCTCAAGCCTTGATTGGCCTTGGTAATGCTCGATATATAGATGTTGGACATCAATTGAATGCGGCTTGGTATCTTGAAGCATTGAAGCTTTTAGGTGAGAGTGGCGATATTAATTTACGGGTTCAAGCCTTGATTGGTTTAGGTCGTGCTCGATATAAAGATGATGATCATCAATTCAATGCAGATTGGTATCTTGAAGCATTGGAGCTTTTAGGTGATTGCGGCGATGTAGGTTTACGTGCACAAGCGTTGATAGGTCTTGGTAATGCTCGGTATGAGAATCGTGAACATAAGCGTGAATATTGGTATTCTGAGGCATTGCAACTTTTAGGTCGTAATGGTGATATCAATTTACGTGCTCAAGCGTTGATAGGTTTAGGTAATGCTAGATATAGGGGTGAGCAGAATAAATGGTATTTAGAAGCATTGAAGCTTTTAGGTGGGCGTGGTGATGTTGCTTTGCAGGCTCAAGCGCTGATTGGTCTTGGTAATGCTCGATATGAGAATAGAGATCATAAACGTGAAAATTTTTATCGTGAAGCATTACATCTTTTAGGTGAGAGTGGTGATATTAATTTACGGTCTCAAGCTATGATAGGTCTTGGTAATGCTCGATATGAGGATCGTGATCATAAACGTGAACATTGGTATTGTAAAGCATTGAGGATTTTAGGTGAAAGTGGCGATATTAATTTACGCGCTCAAGCATTGATAGGTCTTGGAAATGCTCGATATATAGATGTTGACCATCAATTCAATGCGGCTTGGTATCTTGAAGCATTAGACATTTTAGGTGAACGTGGTGATATTGCTTTAGGTGCACAAGCGTTAATTGGTCTTGGGAATGCTCGATATACAGACAACAAACATCAAAAAAATGCAGATTGGTATTTAGAAGCATTGCAGCTTTTAGGCGATCGCGGTGATATTAATTTGCGTGCACAAGCGTTGATAGGTCTTGGCAATGCTCGGTATGAGAATCGTGAACATAAGCGTGAATATTGGTATCATGAAGCATTACGACTTTTGAAAGGGAGTAGCAATCGTGCTCTTATTCAAAAAGCACAGGAAGGACTCGGCAGGGTATAATATTATGAAGATAGATAATTATTGGTCGTAGAAAACTACTAGGCAAACTACCGGCTTTGATCGGTAGTTTGACAAATGTATAGCACATGGCTAAGATTAAAAAAACTTCTAAGTTTATAACAAGCTTCTTTTTTTATTGCAGTACTTTAATTATTAACTAGTTTTTTTTGTTCATTTTTTTTACGAATTTTTCCATATCTTTTGCATCCATTCTAGGGTTTCTTATTTCGACTTTACATTTAAGTTTATCGACGCCAAAGAATTTCCAAGATTTTGATTGATGCACTTTAACATTATGATACTCACTTGCTTTGAGTTCCTTATTGGGAACCGAACAACTGGCAGGTCTTGCTTTAGCGTTTAATGGTTTTATTTTAAGAGTTGCGCCTTTTTTAAGGTTTTTGCTTGTATTAAGTGATAGCTTTGAATCAAGTGTTTCACTCATGCAGGGTCCGTTGCAGGTTGGGTGTTTAACGTCAATTTTAATTTTATGTTGCGCGTCATTTTGAACATTTACTGTAAATCCATCATGTGCACAGAATAAAAAGGATGTTGTGATAAGTGTATATAATAGCGTTTTCATTTTATTTCTCCATGGTTAAAACAAAAAAACTTCTATTATAATTTTAGTTTAAATTATATTAATAAATAGTTAAGTAATATATATTTATTATTCTGTTTGTTTTTGTAATTGTATTTTAATGGAATTATACATAATGATTTAATTTTAAAAACGTGCATAAAATTAAAAAATATTTAAATTTGTATTTGGTGAAATTAATCTTCATATTTTGGTTAGCAAAGTTGATATAAAAACTTGATTTTCTTTAAGATTTTATATATAATTGATGTTTAATGTAGAAACTTAATCATTAAAGGTCAGTGTTCATGTCGGTTTTATTCAAAGATGGTCTTGTTTTCCAAGGAAAAAAAATTCTTCCTTCGGGTTTTTGTGTTCTTGTGGAAGGTAATGTCATTAAACGTGTTGCGCCACATGCAGAGTTTGTTGGCTTTGATGGTGAGGTTATTTCTTTAGAGGGAAAAACCCTTTTGCCTGGTCTTATTGACTGTCATGTGCATCTTGTTTTTTCTGGCCAATCAGATCTACAAGCAACGGTTAGCACATTAAAACAACATGATCTTGTGTTGCGATCTTTATATAATGCGCAACAAATTCTTGAAGGTGGCGTAACGTCAATCAGAGATTGTGCTGGCCATGATTATATTGAAGTTGCTGTCAGGGATGCCTGTAATGCAGGTTTGTTTAAGGGGCCTACCATTAAAGTAGCAGGTAAGGCTATTTGTATGACGGGTGGACATATTCATTTTATGGCGCGTCAAGCTGATGGTCCTCAAGAAGTTATTAAAGCGGTACGTGAACAAATATTGCATGGCGTTGATCTTATTAAATTAATGGCAACAGGTGGTGTTGTAACGGAAGGTGTCAATCCTGAAGATAGTCATTTTGATGATCAGGAATTGATTGCTGGTGTTAAAGAAGCACATCGTTTCCAAAAAACGGTTGCGTGTCACGCGCAAGGATCTGACGGTATTAAAAATGCTGTGCTTGCAGGTGTTGATTCTATTGAACATGGTATTTTCTTGAACGATGATTCGATGAATGAAATGGTTAAACGTGGTACATTCTTAGTGCCAACCATTTGTGCACTTAAAGCAATGCTTGATGGTGATGAAATTCCCGATTATATGCGTGAAAAATGTGCGCGTCTTGAAGATCGTCAAAAAGAAGCAATTATAAGCTTTTACAAGGCCGGTGGTAAACTTGTCATGGGAACTGATTCAGGCACACCAGGTAATCATCATGGCGATAATGCTCAAGAATTACAATTTATGGTTGAAATGGGTATAAGCCCAGAAGATGCATTAATTGCGGCGACGTCTAATGGTGCAGATCTTATGCGTTTGAAAGATCGTGGGTCGATTCAAGAAGGCTATAAAGCAGATCTTTTAGTTGTTGAGGGTAATCCTTTTAATCATATTGCTAAGGCGTCTGATAAAAACAATCATCAAATTGTCATGAAAGATGGTGGTATTGTTGTTGATCGTCGAACTTCAATTGCCCATAAAATGTCTTTAGCAGCTTAGAATTTTAGTGTTTGGCGTACTTTATTTTGTGCGCCAAATATAAGTACGTGTGTTGTTCCTTGTCTGAATTTCAAATTATACCAATTTCAGAAATGATTAATTAGTTTTTATAATTTTTTAGGTTTCAATATTTATGGAACCGCCCTCTTCCTACGTCCCGCGACTTGTTCGCGGGATCCAGTCCTAGAACTTACAAAGAGAAAAAATTATTTTTTTTCAGCACATTAAACAAGATGCATCTTTCTTTGTCATTGTAAGACTGGATCCCGTGGACAAGCCACGGGACGTAGGAAGGGAGAAAAAAAGTTATTCATTTAATTTTGAAAACACCCTATTCTTTTTTGAAAATGGTATTATTTCATAATAAGTTTTTTTTAAAGTAATTCTAGGTTTATTGAAGAAAATATAACTTGTATTTTAGTTTTTAATTTAAATTTATAAATATTAATTTTGCATGTTTAATATTATTTATTGAAATATTAATTTTTAAATGTTAATGCTCAATAGTTTTATAGTTGTATGTTGAATTTTTTTTTGACATTAACAAAATTAAGTGGTATTCAATATGTAATTTAATATTTTCATTAACAAAAGGCGATTTACATGAAAAAACTAACATTTATTTCTTTATTAGCATTTCTTTCATTGGAATTTAAAGCAAATGCATGGGTAGATACTCAAAAATTTGAAACAAGTTTTATTAATCACTTTAATATTTCTGTAGAACAACTAGATGCAACACTTCAAAAATTGATTTTTGAACGACAAAAACAATTAGAAGGAAAAAGCACTATTGAATCAAATATTTTTGCAGAAGCAAAATATTTACCTGATACAATGACCCGAATTAATAAACTAAGTCAGTTTCAAATTTGTAATCAAAGGGATTTAATTACAGCAACTACATTAGCCTTATCGTTAGAGCGTTTTTTTAAATTAGAATTAGAAATAGGTCAGGCAATTATTGATGATAGTATAAGAGTGCCACTTAAAGACTTATTATCATACATATTGAACACTATTTTTGATTCACCGTTCTATTCTAGCAGTGATTTAATAAGTCAATTTCAAATTCTTGAAATTGGTTATAATGCACAAATATTAACAGGCATTAATGGGTTTGATCTTCTGTCAAAATACTCTAGTCTTCTAACACTCGCCTGCGACAATGAGTCTAATTTAGTAGGTGATATTTTCATCAAAATAGAAGAATTAAATGCATCTACACTTATACAGTCAGATGAATCGCAAAGTTATAATTCTTCTACTTTTCCAGAATATACATCAAGTTCTTCATCCTCAGCAATTTCAGCGAGTTTGACACCAAAAACACCTAAAAGTGTTGAAATTAGTCTATCAAAATTAAAAACCGCATTAGCAAACTTTAATTACGAAGAATTCATAAAAATCGCTTATGAGTTAAATGAAGTATTAAAGGAAAACGTAGATCAAAAAAAATTAATCCTTACAACATTTATAGAAATTTTTAATAATTTCATAGATAAAAATTTGGTAAACAATTTATCGTGGAATGAAGAGAAAACACTCATTATTATTGCTCTAAACGATCATTTCGGTTCACGCATTAATGAATTTGGATTGCTCCGAAAAGCAATTTACGAAAAAAGTTTTAGTTCCATAGAAGGGACAGATTTATCAACAGTTACTGAAACGAGCGATACATCCTCTAGCAGTAGCTCTAGTGAGGTTAAATCTTCATCGTCTGACGATGATGTAATGGCCGAAACGTTGATTTGCCTCGGACATCTATTAAAGGAAAATAATTTTGATCAAAGCAAAGTTGACACAATGACAAAAGGAGATATTGTTAACTTTTTTAAAAACGCTACTATCCCAATAAAAATAGCAGCAGATTTTAATGCATTAACTGAGAATCAAAAAGTTAAAGCTTTTTGTGAAATGTTTTTTCTTGATTTATAGTACAAATGCAATGCCACGGGGTATGTCTCGTGGTGTTGCCCTATTATTTTCATTATAGTTAAATAACTTCAAATTGATACATCGTCAAACTTTTCTCATGTAGGAAGAGACTACACATTGCCCGTTATTCCTTGTCTGAATTCAAAGTTATTTAACTATACATAAATTGTCTTTAGCTACTTAGCATTTTATTGTTTAGCGTACTTGTTTTGTGCGCCAAATAAGTATGTGTATGAGTTCCTACTATAGTATTCATTTTAATGTTTTTGGTATTGAAGTATTTTTGTTTAATTTAGTATTAATTTTTATAAAAAAATAAGTCTTTTCAAGACAGTTAAAAACTTAACATGTTTTTCTGTTCTTGTGGATATCGATTATGCTCTTTCTTGTTTAAATTTAAGATGTTCTTTTTTAAAATAATTATATGTTTGTATTAAAAAATACAATTTTTCTTTTATTTTTTAATTTAAATTATTAAATAATATTAATTAATTATGTTTTGTTGTTATGTTGTTTTTGTAAAATTATATTAGTTTTATTTATCATATAGTTGCGTTATTTGCTTAAAATTTATTATCGATGTACTATTGTTCTACAAATGATAAAAACATAAATGGGAGACTAAGTGTGAGTAAAGATCAAAATCAAAATCCAGGTCAACAAAGAGATCCTAATCAAAAACAAAATCATGGTGGAACAGGAAGTACTAATCCAGGTGGTGGTACAGGCGGCGGATCTGGTGGTGGCAGCGGTGGATCAGGCGGCGGATCTGGTGGTGGCAGCGGTGGATCAGGTAGTGGCACTGGTGGACAAAAAGGCACTAGATAAAATTTGAGCGTTTTTAATTTTCGACGCTAGAACATAGTCAATAGAATTGAGAAGTAGACAAGGAACAACCAGCGAAGTGTATCCTTATATACATGAGTGAGGCGTGACTGTATCCTACCAATGTCTATTGACTATATATCGTAAAAAGGCTGTAGATCTTTGTTTTGCAGCCTTTTTATAAAAAGTATTTATACGTTAATTACAAAATATGCGTTACTTAGGTAAATCGCTTGTTTTGAAACATGGGGAGTAGACAGATGAATGAAGATATTTTTAAAGGATACTGGCATGAAATCAAAGGAAAATTAAGAAATCAATGGGGTAAGATTACAGACGATGAAGTTGCTCAAATGAAAGGTTCTTACGAAGAACTGCATGGGTCTTTACAAAAAAATTATGGCTATCAAAAAGAACAGGCCGAAAAAGAGATTAAAGATTTTTTTGATAAAAATAATTGGAAAAACAAGTAAGTTAACTTTTTACCAATCTACGGGACAAAAATTTAATTAGGACTCGAAACTTACCAAATGCCCAGTTGTTTCCCTGAACAGGCGAGAAGCAAAGCTTCGAGCACGGATTCAGGGTCCAGTTAAAAAGCATGATCGAAGATCATGACATGCTTTTATATAATAGAGTTATGCTCTTACGAGCATATATTTCTTTCTGGACCCTGAATTTGCGTATGAAGCGTCGCTCCAACGCGTTCAGGAAAGCAAAGGTATTTGCATGAATATCGCCGCTTATTTTTGATAATAAGCGTAGGTTTAAACCTTAGTTGTTTTTGTATCGTCTATGCCTTTTCTTAAGTTTTTACGCGCTTCTTTTGCTAATTTTTCATATTTCTCTTTGATTGTTTCAAGTTCTTTTTGTGTAAGCTCTTCAAGGTCTAAAAGAGCATTATGTGCGCCTTCATGGGAGCGAATGAGCTCATCAAGTTTTATTTGAACAGCTTCGTTGTCGCGGTTTTGAGTATTTTGTACTAGAAAGATCATAAGAAAAGTCAAGATTGATGTTGATGTATTGATGACAAGCTGCCATGTATCAGAATAATTGAAAATAGGACCAAGAAGCACCCAAGCAATGATAATGCAAACGGAGGAAATGAAAGTTACAGGATGACCGGCCAAAAGCGCACATTTACGTGCAAAATTAGAAAAAATCTTCATTATTTTCATTATGTTTTCCTCGTTATGTTTGTAACTGCCCAAGAGGGAGTGAGAGTTTTAAAGATCTCTCTTCCTACGTCCCGCGGCAAAACCCGCAGGATCCATAAAACTTTAGAAATCTGACAAAGACTTACATTGCACTTTTGACCCATGGACACCGTGGGTTTTGCCGCGGGGCGTAGGAGGGAGGGCTTGGCGATCATTTTATTTTAGTGTAGATAGATCTAAAGTCAAATAATCATTGTAGTGGTAAAATTAAAATCATCTGCTTTGTTTATTGGATGGCCTTCAAAAAGTAAGAATATTGTACATTTTTCTATTTTAAAAGAATATCATTCTAAAATTCTGTGTTCAAAATCTATGAATTGACTTTTAATCATTGTATAATGTATGTCTTAAGCTAATTATAAATTTTGGGTTTTTCAAATGCGTGTTTTATTTTTTGTGCTACTTGCAACTTTTTGTGTGTCTAAAACTGAAGCTCTTATCATTAATGAGTCAGCGATTATGCAGAAAATTTTCAATAAGGAAATTTATCATCCCGACTATCCAAATTATTTTGATTTATCAGATTTAATTTTGAATGATGATGGATCACCATTACCTTCAGGACTTTGGTATTGCAGCAATAATGGTTTTTTTGAGAATTTCAATGCTGACTTATCGGAAGGTTTTACAGTTATTATAGCTGATGTTGATGAAAGGTATGCGATTCTTTTTAAAAGGAATGATGGTTCTTCAAAAGATTTTTGTATAGATCAATTGAAATACAACGACAATGATTTATTTGTTGTGGGGGCCGTTATTGCAAATATGAAAGCTGGATTGAGTGCTATGTTAGGGTATGATGAAGAAGACCCTACTTCAACGTTAAAATCTTTGGACGCGCAGATTCAGAGTATTGAGCAAACACCTTATTTATTTGAATATGGATATTCTGACGACATAATTTATGATGAATCTTATGTTATGTCTAACGCTCTACAAGAGCATTTGGATGGGTTAAAGGTACAACGAGCTTCTCTAACGGAATTTACGCAACAACTTTTATCGTTAGATCAAATTTTGGCAAGATTATTTGCTGATGAAACAACACAACATTTTGAGCTTAATAAAATGTTAATTATTTTGCAAAGTATGGGCTTTTTCTGAATCTAAGGTCGATAATTTATTATTTTCTTTTTCGTCCATTTTTTGAATGGGTTCAAAGCTTTTGGGTAATGACGGATACGACTTAGGGTAACTGCCAATGGGGCCTGGTTGAACAAGCTTTCCTTTTTTGCCACAAGCGCTAAGTGACAATCCTAAAAATAAAATGGTAAATAATAAACGCATCATCCAAATATCCCTTTTTTCGAACGAATATACTCGATTTCTTGACGAATGTCTTGAAGTTTTTGACGTATTTGATGTTTATTTTGAATAAGTTTTTCAGAACGTAAAACCTGTTGCATAGCATCATCTATGTTTCCGATGGACATGTTTTTCTCAGCCAAAGCGTAGGCAGCCATCCCAATATCCCCATTTTGGCCATAGGCTGTTGCAAGAAGCTCCCAACCAAAAGTATTTTCAGGTTCTGTAATAAGTGCTTTTTCAAGATGCGCAGAAATTTCAGCTAATTTAGGGTTAGGGAGTGCAAGTTCAATTTGAGCAAGGCTAATGTGCATAAGGCTTGCATCGGGTTTTAAAGAGAGTGCTTTTTGATAGCAGGGCAGGGCTTCCTGTGTTTTTCCAGCTTCAAATAAGATTTGTCCTTTAAGCTCATGAAAAAAAGGATCTTCAGGATAATCATTGATAAGTGTATCGAGAATGCTGATGGCTTTAGGTGTTTCAATCTTCTTGTAATAGGCAATAGCACGCCCATAGCGTGACTCAATGGATTGGTCGCCCTCTTTATAATGACGCAGATTTTTGTTGGGGCTATCTAAATGGCCATTTAATTTGGCTGTTAATCTTTTATGTGCATTTAAAATCTCAGGTGAAAGATTTTTTGCGCGATGTGGGGAATGTGTGCATGCATTTTCAATGTGTCGCATACGTTCATCTGTCATCGGATGGCTTAAAAGATAAGGATCCTGAATGGACGTTGAAATGGCTATTTGATGATTAAGGGTTTTGAACATATCGTAAAGGCCTTGTGGCGATTGCCCTGATTTTTCAAGAAAAAGAATTGCTGCTTGATCGGCTGATGCTTCTTGTGTGCGCGAGAATCTTAAAAAACCACGCTGTGCCATACCCATACCAGCCATACCGCCAACGGCAAGTGCTGATGGATCTTTTGTAGCAAGGGCCGCTGCAGCACCCACTAAAAGTCCAGCAAGGCTTGTTCTGCTTGCGCGATCAATTTCAGCATCAAAACGGGTTAAATGACCACCTGCTATATGACCAATTTCATGCGCCATAACACCAATAAGTTCAGCCGGATGTTTTGATTTTTGGATAAGACCTGTGTGAATAAAAAGATTTTGGCCGCCAGCTACAAAAGCGTTTATATCTTTGCTATCTACAATGAAAATGCGTAAGGCTTTTGGATCTAAATGTGCAGCCTCTAAAATAGGTTTGGCATAAGATTTAAGAATATCTTCAATTTCTGAATCTCGAATGAGTGACATGCCATTGCCGCGTGCATTGACATTATTGAAAGATGTTAATAAAAGAATAAGCATTGAAAGGATGCGCATTTTTATGCCCTTGTGTTTTATACTCTTTTTTTAAACCTGCGTTTTAAATAATTTGAGTATAGGGAGTAAGATATAATTACTTCTACCACAAATTAATCAAGAAGAAAATAATTCAGGTCTTAGTCTTGCATTTTATCAATGCCGCTGGTTTTTTTATGATTTTTGGAACAAGGATGGCGTGTCAGGGAAGAATCCCTAACATCCTTAGTAATGATTCGTTTCTTTCTCTATTTGCACGTTTGCGTTCTCTTTTTTGTCTTTGACGTTCCATGATTTCCCAATGTTGCATTGAAATTGAGGGTGTTGCGTATCTGGTTTGTGGTACAGATCGAATTGTGGGTGTGGAATACCGCGTGGGTGGTACAGAAGTAGTTCCAGTTGTTGCCGGAGAAGAATTCATTGATTTGCCGCCAACATAAGTTAACCCAAAGTTACTTGAGTTTTCTGCATAAGAAAATCCAGAAATAATAACATTCTGTAAAAACAAAAGAAAAGACAAACTGCATATTTTCCACATTTTATTAAATCTCCTATTTTATTCTTTTATTAAAGCTATATTCTATTGTTCAGCTTAAAACAAATTATGGAATGCCAAACAATCTGAGTAAATCGTTATTCCTTTTTCTAATCTGTTTTTTTGTCTGCTTTTTTTCCATCCGTTTTTCGAGATAATGCGTTAAGGGACTACCACCACGATATTGAAAAGGCAAATAGACTCCACCTCCATACGGTTGTGTTGAATAACGTGTCGAGGGAACAGAAGTCGTGCCAGTTGTCGCTGGTGAAGAGGACATCGACTTACCTCCAATATATATTATGCCAAAATCATTCACACTATAACCAAAAAGCAAATTCGTGGCGCCTAAGTTTGACAAAAACAAAAAAAACATCAACGCAGTACCCTTAACCATTTCAGCTTTCCTTGTTAACACTACCCTACACTATAATTATACTACATAATTATTAATATTTACTGCAATATTATTGAAAATTTGAAAAACGTTTACTGCACAAGATATAGTTTACGATTTTAGTCAACATGATCCCCTTTCGCAACAGCATTTAAAAGTTAATTTGAATAACACGATGATATATTGAATTTCTGATGTGACAGGCGTATTTTCATATACAAAGAATGCTGTAGCGTTTGTTTTTGCTTCTAGAGTAAAAAACTAAAGATGTTACACTGTATAAATATGTATAAAAAAAATAGGTGTGTCTCATGCGTGCAGATTGGGGTAAACGATTTTTAATCGGGCTTCTTTCAATTATTGGTCTCAACCCATCCTTATGGGCGGATAAACCGCATCGTTGGCAAATGCTGCTTCAGGATCCTGTAACGCCTGTTGCTCATCGTATTGTTTCATTTCATAATCTTTTAATGATCGTGTTGTTGGTCATAGCGGCTCTCGTAACATTTTTGTTGATTGTTGTGATTTTCCGTTTTAATTCAAAAAAGAATCCTGTGCCATCAAGCTTTACTCATAATACATTTTTAGAGATTGTTTGGACGGCTATTCCTTCGATTATTGTTCTTTTTATAATGGTTCCAGGCGCTAAACTTATTTATTTTAGTGACAAAACGCCGAATGCCGAAATGACTTTAAAAGTGACAGGACATCAATGGTATTGGTCTTATGAATATCCAGATCATGGGAATATCAATTTTGAAAGTCGTCTCATTCAAGATGCCGATTTAAAATCAGGGCAAATGCGATTGCTTGACGTTGATAATCGCGTTATGTTGCCGATTAATACAAATGTTCGCGTTATTTTGACCTCTGGTGATGTATTGCATTCTTGGTCAGTACCTAGTTTTGGGGTTAAAACAGATACAGTGCCCGGACGTCTGAATGAAACATGGGTTAATATCGAAAAAGAAGGCGTTTATTATGGCCAATGTTCAGAATTGTGTGGCGTTGATCATGGGTTTATGCCTATTTCTGTGGAAGCCGTTTCGAAAGAAAAATTTAATGCATGGGTTGCGCAATCAAAAGATAAACATGCTTCTATTGTAGTGGATGAGCCTGTCAAGCTCGCTTCAATCAGTTCTAATGCTTTATCTGCATCATCTTCAGTGCCTAAATTATAAGGCAATCTAGGAGAGGTGAGTGCAGCTGAATGTACTTATAAGTATAAGAATGCTTAGACGTGATATAAATTTACCTATGTGATGGGCTGTTTATATCAATTAATCGTGATTTAGTAGGGGAATAGAATGTCACAAGTAAGCGCAGTTCATCATGATCATGTGCCAAGTTTTTGGAAACGTTGGTTGTTTTCAACGAATCATAAAGATATCGGAACGCTTTATATTGCTCTTGCAATTGTAGCTGCTGTCGTTGGCGGTCTTTTTTCAATATTGATTCGTATGCAATTGCAACAGCCCGGTGGAACCATACTTGCGGATCGTCAATTTTATAATGTGGTGATGACGGCTCATGGCTTGATCATGGTGTTTTTTGTTGTGATGCCGGCTTTAATTGGTGGTTTTGGAAATTGGTTTGTCCCATTGATGATTGGGGCGCCTGATATGGCTTTTCCAAGACTCAATAATATTAGTTTTTGGCTTATGATCCCATCTTTACTGCTTTTGGCCGCTTCTGCTTTTGTCGATGGAGGAGCAGGAACTGGTTGGACGGTTTATCCCCCTTTATCTGACTCTGTTTATCAGCCTGGTATGGCTGTTGATATGGCGATTTTTTCATTGCATTTAGCAGGGGCTTCGTCTGTTTTGGGCGCTATTAACTTTATTACAACTATTTTTAATATGCGTGCACCTGGTATGACGCTTCATAAAATGCCGCTTTTTGTATGGTCGATGTTAGTCACTGCTTTCTTGCTTGTGTTAACGATCCCTGTTTTGGGTGGTGGTATTACGATGTTGTTGACGGATCGTAATTTTGCTACATCGTTTTTTGCGCCAGCTGGTGGTGGTGATCCTCTTCTGTTCCAACATCTTTTTTGGTTCTTTGGTCATCCAGAAGTTTACATTATGATTTTACCTGCTTTTGGTATTATCAGTCATGTGATCTCAACATTTGCGAAGAAGCCAATTTTTGGTTATTTAGGCATGGTTTATGCGATGGTGGGTATTGGTGCTATTGGCTTCGTCGTTTGGGCGCATCATATGTTTACCGTTGGTCTTGATGTAACGGTGCGTGCTTATTTCTCACTTGCGACATTGATTATTGCGGTTCCAACAGGTATTAAAATTTTCAGTTGGATTGCAACAATGTGGGGCGGATCCATTGAATTTAAAACGCCAATGCTTTACGCGATGGGTTTTGTGTTCTTGTTTACAATGGGTGGTGTAACCGGTGTTGTGCTTGCAAATGCTGGGATCGATGTTGTGTTGCATGATACTTATTATGTCGTTGGTCATTTCCACTATGTATTATCCTTGGGCGCGCTTTTTGCGATGTTTGCAGGTTTTTATTATTGGTTTGGGAAAATGTCGGGACGTCAATATCCAGAGCTTTTAGGTAAAATTCATTTTTACATGACTTTTATTGGTGTTAATTTGACTTTCTTCCCTATGCATTTCTTAGGTCTTGCTGGTATGCCGCGTCGTGTACCTGATTACCCAGATGCTTTTACGCCTTGGAATCATATCGTATCAATGGGTGCTTATTTGTCAGGTATATCCGCTTTGTTCTTTATTTTCATCGTTATTTATACGTTGATAAAAGGTAAAAAAGCTGAAGCGAATCCATGGGGTGTAGGTGCAACGACATTGGAATGGACGATTCCGTCGCCAGCGCCATATCATTGTTTTGAAGAGCAACCTAAGATTAGTTGATTGGTAATACCGAATGAGCTCAAACATGAGAACAGCAAATATTGTAGTGCCAAATGAAATGACGTCAGAGGGTAACACCTCTGAGCTCAAGGATTTTATTGCATTGATGAAACCACGCGTCATGAGTCTTGTGATTTTCACAAGCCTTGTAGGGCTTATGATAGCACCTGGTCATATTCATCCTGTTCTTGGATTTACAACGATTTTGTGTATTTCGTTGGGGGCAGGGGCATCTGCTATTATCAATAATTGGTATGATCGTGATATTGATCGTCTTATGGTGCGTACACAAAATCGTGCGTTGCCTGCAAAACGCGTAGCACCTCAAGATGCTCTTGCTTTTGGCGTGTTTTTAGCGGTTTTATCGATTGCTATTTTGGCTTTATGCGTTAATTTGCTTTCAGGTCTTATATTGGCAGTGACTATTGGTTTTTACGTCTTCATTTATACAATGTGGTTGAAACGAACAACCCCTCAAAACATTGTGATTGGTGGTGCTGCAGGTGCTTTTCCTCCTATGATTTCTTGGGCTGCCGTCACTGGTGACATTACTTTGATGCCGGTTGTCTTGTTTTTGATCATCTTTTTATGGACGCCACCTCATTTCTGGGCGTTGGCATTGTATAAATGTAAGGATTACCAAAAAGCGGGTGTGCCGATGATGCCTGTCGTTAAAGGTGATTTGCATACTAAAAAGCAAATGATTTCCTATACATTGCTGCTTATTCCTGTGACGCTTGCACCTTATTTTTTGAATGTTGTTGGGCTTCCTTATTTGGCAATTGTGTCTTATTTAAATCTCGTATTTTTATATCTTGGATATAAAGTTTATAAGGATCCTGCACAAAAATTGGCGCCACGTATGTTTGGTTTTTCGATTTTGTATTTATTTGCCATTTTTTTGCTGCTTATGCTAGATCATAGACCTATTTAATGAACCAGAGTGAGATATAAAATGACAAAACCAATGAAAAATACGAAAAGAAGTAAAAAAAACATAGCGATAGGCTTAGGTATTTTTGCTTTAGCTATCCTGTTTTATGTGATTACTGTCACACGTTTGGGTGGTTTTAGGTGAGTGACCTTTTATTAAGTTCAGCAGATCAACAAGCAAGAAAGAATAAGAAATTTCTTTTCTCTCTTTTGCTTTTGTTTAGCGGAATGGTGATGCTTACTTTTGCTTCTGTGCCTTTGTATCAAATTTTTTGTAAAGTGACGGGTTATGGCGGGACAACACAAACGGCAATTCTGCCATCGAGTGTTGTTTTAGACCGAGAAATTAACATTCGTTTTAATTCTGATGTTGATCCAAATTTGCCTTGGGCTTTTAAGCCCCAACAACTTGAGTTAAAATTGCATATTGGTGAAACAGGTGTTGCTTATTATAAGGTTCAAAATTTAACGAATGAGCCTTTGGTAGGTATTGCGACTTATAATGTGACACCACTTAAGGCTGGTAAATATTTTAATAAAATTGAGTGTTTTTGTTTTACGGATCAATATATAGCGCCTGGTGAAACAAAGAACATGCCCGTTACTTTTTTTATAAGTCCTGACCTTGATCGTGATCGTCACATGAAAGAAATTGAAACCATTACATTATCTTATACTTTTTTTTCATCTAAAGCAGATCCGAAGGATGTGATAGGCCTTCACCGTGAGGGTATCGGAGATCAACTAAATTTAGGAAAGAGGGAGTCCTAATCATGGAACACGCAACGCATAAACATCCATATCATATTATTACACCAAGTCCTTGGCCTATAATGGCTGCTTTTTCGGCGGGTGCAATGCTGTTTGGTGGTCTATTATATATGCATCACCAAGTATTATGGTTGTCTTTAGTAGGTTTAGGCTTTTTGCTTTTGACATCATGGCTTTGGTGGCGGGATGTTATTAAAGAAGGCATTCATGATAAAGCGCATACAGAAGAAGTTTCGCACGGACTTCGTATGGGTATGTTATTGTTTATTGTCTCGGAAGTCATGTTTTTTGCTGCTTTCTTTTGGGCATTTTTTGATGCGAGTCTTTTTCCAAAAGAAGCGATTGAGTTTACGTGGCCCCCTAAAACGATTAAAACGCTTGATCCTTTTGAGCTTCCCTTTTTGAATACACTTATTCTTTTGCTGTCAGGTTGTACAGTGACTTGGGCGCATTATTCTATTCGCGAAGGCAATAAGGATGATACGGTTAAAGGGATTGGGCTTACTGTTGTTTTAGGAATTATCTTCTTATTCGTTCAAGCTTATGAATATTCACATGCAAGTTTCAAATTTGCCGATGGGATTTATGCGTCAACTTTTTATATGGCGACAGGCTTTCATGGTTTTCATGTGTTGATTGGAACGATCTTTTTAGCTGTGTGCTATTTTAGGGCAGCTAAAGGTCAGTTTACGTCAGAAAAACACATTGGGTTTGAAGCAGCTTCTTGGTATTGGCATTTTGTCGACGTTGTGTGGTTGTTCCTTTTTGTCTCAATCTACTGGTGGGGCGGCGCACATTAATTAATGTGCTTTTCCCTTTTGTGGATTTTATAATGTCCTACAATAAGCGGTTTTGACAAAAACGTTTATTGTCGATAGACTTAGGTGAATCAAAATTTATGATGAAGGATTTATGATGTCTTCTTGTCCCTTTAGTAGAAAAAAAATTGTGTTGGCTTTTGCAGCAAGTTTATTTCTTTCACCTTGCTTTGCAGAGGAAACATCTCTTACAAAAGATGATGTCGAAAAAATTGTTAAAGAGCTTTTAACAAAAAAAAGTCCTGAAATTGTGGATGAAGCAAAGACAATCGTGAAGCAAAAAAAGCTTGATGAGAAAAAAACAAAACTTGCTGAAGTTATTTCAAGTTACAGGCAATCTATTTACGAGCGAAATGGTGATCCTATTGGTGGCAATCCCCAGGGTGACGTAACAATTGTTATGTTTCAAGATTATCGATGTGGACATTGTAAAATTGCACATAAAATATTAAACGAGTTGGCGGATATAGATAAAAATATTCGAATTGTTTATAAAGAATATCCTGTTTTAGGTCCAGATTCTATTTATGCATCTAAAGCATCGCTTGCAGCCCTTAAGCAAGGAAGTGAAAAGCAATTCAAGTTTTCAGAAGCAATGATGGCTTCATCAGACCCCGTTTCCAAAGATGATGTTTTAAAGCTTGCACTAACCTGTGGTCTTAATACAGATCAACTTAAAAATGATATTGGAAGTGCAGATGTTGATCATTTGATTGCTGAAAATCTTAAAATTGCAAGAACTTTGGAAGTTAGAGGAACGCCTTCTTTTGTTATTGGGCCTAAAGGTGAAGAAGAAGTTTTAACAGGCGTTCTTGAAAAAGAAGAACTTGAAATCTTGGTTAAAAAAATGCGCGACAAGCGTGTTCAAGCCTAAGACGATTTGAATCGTTATAGTCGATAGACTTGAGAAGTAGAGAAGGAACAACGAGCGAAGTGATCCTTATATACATGAGTAAGTCGTGGCGATGATCGTTCCAATGTCTATCGACTATAAATGAGTAATTTGGACTGTTTTTGCTAAACAGTCCATTTTTACTACTATACCCCTCGTGAATTAAAGTGTACGAAAACAAAGCAAAAAAAGCTATGCCATTGATATAAAAAATTTTTTAACAGAAGAATTACGATCAAGGTTAAAGTTGCAGCACCGAACTGAAAAGAATGCTCGTGTAAAAGATCGAATCAAAGCAATAATATTGAGCGACATGGGATGGACGTATCTAAAAATAGCAGAAGCTCTATTAATAGACGATGAGACGGTTAGTCGTCATATAACTGAATATATTGAAGAAAAGAAACTAACACTTGAAAGTGGTGGGTCAGAAAGCAAATTAGATTCAGTTCAATCAGAGGAATTAATAAAGCATCTTGAAGATAATTTATATACAACAATTTTAGAAATTTGTTCGTATGTAGAGAAAAAATACAAAGTAAAATATACAATTGCAGGCATGACGTCTTGGATGCATTTGCATAGATTTTCATATAAAAAACCAAAAGAAACGCCTGCAAAAGCTAATGCTGAAGAACAAAAAAAATTTATTAAAAAGTACACTGAATTAATGAGAAATACGCCTGAAAATGAACCTATTGAGTTTGGTGATGGCGTACACCTAATATTGGCAACAAAAGTTAGTTACGGTTGGATACGCACAGCTATTGAGAAACCCATTTCAACGACAGCATTACGAACACGGGTAAATATGATGGAATCCTTGAATTTAGAAACCATGGATGTTATTATTGATCCATATGAAACAATCATCAATAGTATTGCGGTCAGTGAGCATTTTAAAAAATTGAAATTAAAATACCCAGATGCACCTAAAATTCACTTGATTTTAGATCGTGACCCATACAATACAAGCCTTGCAACACAGGAGGTTGCCAAAGATTATGGCATAACTTTGCACTATTTGCCCCCTTACATTCCAAATTTGAATTCGATTGAGCGCTTATGGAAAGTCATGAACGAGCATGTTCGTAATAATAAATTTTTTGCATCAGCTAAGGAGTTTCGTACATCAATTATGAACTTTTTTAAAATTACATGGCATACAATAGCAGGCGATATGGTTGATAGGATTAATGATAATTTCCAGACTTTAAAATCGGTACTTTGAGTTTAAATAAGTATATACCCAAATAATTTGGAAATGCCGATTTTTTAGACATGAGATTTGAGATCATTTTTGATGCCAAAAATTACGACAAGTAATTGATTTACGTTAGAAATTTTTGTCTCAAAAAGCAACCAAAGGTCATCGACTAAAAACTGTAGTTTCAGACCATTTGGGTATAGATGTCTAAATAAAAATTAAACTTCTTTAGATCCATGGCTTGCCTTTAAAATCAATCAATTCATTCACTCTAAACCAGGGTAATTTATCCATAAATCAATTTCTTGAGCGTTATTATTAGGATCCTCTAAATATTGATATAGCTCGCTTGTCTTTACTTCTCGGGCATAATGACACCATCCCTCTTCGTAAGCAGCAATGTAACCCACGCCTAAGCTTTTAACAATCAAGGCAGCCATTGGTGTGGGCTTGGTAAACAATCTTGGCTCAAGTGACCCCTGCAATTGATCCGATGGTTTTAGTAAGTTAATACCAAACTGATTATAAAAAAGTGACCCATCCATGCCGTACCTATTGCCTGCAGTACTAATATAAGCAATGTCAATCCAAGAAAATTCTTTTGTGATAGGGTCATAAAATAAATTGCCTATATGCCCATCAGGATGCACTACAAACGGTAATCCATTCTCATTAACCAAGCGATCCAAATTGCCCATTTGGAAGCCAATATTTTCAAACATTTCTTTTACATCTTCATCATGCATATCAAGAATGCTAGTATCTTGAAGTGATTTGCCTTTTGCCAAAGTTTGAATTTCTGCTTTCATGTTATCTAAAACTTGAATCTCTGCAGATGAAACAATTAAGTTTGGTATTTTCAGATTATTTTTTAAAGCCAAAAAATTAATTTTGTTAACAAAATTTAAATCATTAATTATATTTTTTGGATTGCACGATGTATTAGTTTTATATAATTTTATTATTTTTTTCAAATTTAAATCTTCCACATAAATAAGACCAACAACTTCTTGTGTAAGTATGTCTTCCTTAATGTTTATAATTTTTGCTGGATTGTTTAACAGCCCTTTTTGAATAAATTTTTGAACTATTTCTTCATGAAATGCTGAAAAAGGAAAGCGCCCCGATGCAATGATCGGATCTTGATTTTCATGATCAGCATTAATAATCTTCGCATCATTATTGTTGGTATTGTTGTTTAATAAAGATTTATTACTATCAATCTGATCGTCGTTTGGGTTATTGATAGTAACAACAGGCCAATTAACTGCAAAAGAATCAATCGATTGACATAATAACGTCAAGCTTAGAATTATTAATAGTAATTTTTTAATAATTACATCTGTTAAGTAATTTTGTTTTATCATCTCATATATCCATTATTAATTAATATTAAAATTAATTATAAAATAAATAATAATAAAAATCAATTTTTTTTGTTTTACGAATATTAAATTGCAAAAGCTATGAAAATTAATGAATCCACAGAATATTCAACCATAATATTAAAAAAATTATTTTTTATGAATATACCCAAAATGTTTCAAATTGTGGGTAGAAAGATGAGTGGTGAGGCACGCGGAGTGTACCTTCTTTTACATGAGTATGCTGAATCCCGAAATCTCACGACCTCCACAGTTTGAAACAAGAGTGGTATAGTCGATAGACTTGAGACGCAGACAAGGAACAACGAGCGAAGTGTATCCTTATATACATGAGTAAGGCGTGACGGTGTATCCTTCCAGTGTCTATCGATTATCAATCTACGGGATAAAAAATAACTTTGGCTAAAATCTGCCAAGTATCCAGCCGTTTCCCTGAACAGGCGAGAAGCGAAGCTTCGAGCACAGATTCAGGGTCTAATTAACAATCATGATCGAAGATCATGACATGTTTTATATAATAGAGCCATGCTCTTCGAGCAAGTATCTCATTTTGGATCCTGAATCCGCATCCGAGCCTTTTGGGCTCTCATTGGTTCAGGAAAACAGCTGATTTGTTGACAGGTTACCCACTGAAACTAAATTTTTGTCCCGTAGATTGATTAATTCGAGTTATTTGACTATATTTAGAACAATCTATCATCTTGTTCCAAAGCGCCAATCTTAACCAACGCTTTAACCGTCCCATCAAGAGTAATCACAGGCGCATCTTTTTCATCTAGCTCAAAATCGTCTGGATCTTCGCCCAAGAGATGAAAGAGCTCGGTATAAAGTGTTGCCCCGTCAAGTGTGTTGATTTGATTGTTAATCTTTGCTTGTATGATAGTAATAAGGTCCTTTAAAGAAGCATGTGCATGTTTATAAAATAATTCTAAAGCTTCTTGACGTGATAAATCGAGTAAGGGTGTGTAGTAAAGGCCAGCATTTAGATCAAATTTAACCTTGTGCCAGGATCCAACTAGATCACCAATAAGATTTCTTAAATAGAGCCCTTGATGAACAGGCTGTGAGATATTTTTAATTAACCCCTCCTGAGAAATTTCGAGCATTAAATCATTTGTGCCAGAGAACATATTTTCAACCAAGCCATTGAGTGTCGCATACAGAAATTCGCATGCTTTTGGTGTTGTGGCTAGGTTGCGATTCATCGCCATAGAATCAAATATGTCATTTGACAAAGTTTTAAGCTTGAATTCATTGTCTAATTGCAAATAAGCCTCGTTAATCGCACCATCCCTTCCTGTGGTGCAGTTAAGAATTGATGCAAGGGTTTTAAGAATCGCCATTTCTTGAGTCGATAATTCAGTCTCACTTCCGTCTTTTGCTTCAAGCTTTGATAACTTATTGAGAATGCATTTAAGTTGCGCCGCAATATAGCTATTGCCGCATTTTAAAAGATTTTCTAAATAATTATTTTCATCCGTTGCACCTATTTTTATATCCGCAAAACTCATTTTCGTTATGGTTTGAATCTGATTCAATAAATTCGGATTTAATCTGGCTTCAATAACATTAAGCATCACTTGAATGATCATAGGATCAATAAAAGGTGCCGAACTCAAATCCACTTGCATTTCAGATAATTTTTTAAAAAAGCTTGGATTCAAAGAAAGTTTATAATCTTTGAAATTACCCTTTATAAATTGAAATTGTCTTAAATTTTCAAAACTGATTTCAGATATTCTTTTATTTTCAAGGTCGCGATAAATTTTATAAGGATTTTTAGGATCGTCAGACTGATCTAATAAAATGCGCACACGTATAGCCTGCTGCACAAACTCGTCTTCTTCAGTAAGCCCTATAACCTCAAATTCTTTTGTTACGAAATAAGAAGCGCCAAGCGCAATATTCTCATCAGGCAAATGAATAGCATCACGTAAAAATTGATTTAATTCTTTTTTTGTTTTTTCGTCGGATTTTTCATATATCTCTTTAAGAGTAAAGCGAATCAAACGAGAATAATTATTGCTAAATCTTACTAAATCCATTGCATTTTTTACAAACGGCTCAAATAAAGAATCAGGCAAACTATTTGCAAAAAAAATTACTTTTTTCAACAATTCTAATTCTTCACTTCTTTTGTAAAAATTATTTAAAAGATAATATTTAATGTTTTTTATGATTATTTTATTTTTATTATTCTTAAATTTTGGCATTATGAATTTGATAAAATCTGTGATGTGTGAATCACATAAATGTTCAATTTCTTTTATTTCATCAACGGAAAATATATTTAGAAATTGTTGATATTCTTCATCATTAAAATTTTCTAATATATTGCTAAATATTAAAAAATTCTTAACATTCAAATCATCTTTTATAATTTTAATTACTTCATCTGTTTTATTTGCAAACGATTTATTTGTTTTAAAATCAAAATAATTTGCTATTCTATACAAATCATCCACATCTATTCCTCCAAATTGATTGCATAAAAAGTCAATCAATTTTTTCATTTTTTGCAAATATTCCTTAACTTTAATATTTTCAAAAAATAAAGGAAAAATAAAAAGCCTAGTGTTACATAACTTAAATAATTTTTCTTTTCCCAATATATTTTGACAAATAGATTGTATGTATTTCATTGTTTCTATTATGTTTTCAACATTGTCCTTGCTCATTTCTGTTGCAGCTTTAAAAAATTCTCCAACAGAAGAAAATTCATCCACTTCACGCCAATCAATAAAGGGTGAAAATTTTTTATGTAAAACATAATAATTAAAATTATCTAAAAACCAGGATAGTGTTGCTCCAACTATAAGTTTATCTATATGTGTATCTATATCCAGATTAAGAGAATAAACAAATAACTCTTTGGATTCTTTAAATTTTTGCATAGCATTTCTAAAGCCTACCGAGGCATAACGTGAATAAATTTGATTGTAAAAATTAACAACTTTTTTAATATTTATATCGAATATTTTTAATTCATCAAAACATTCAACAAAAAATTCAAAATCCTTAATATCTTGTCTATTAATATTTTGGATCATTTTTTTAAAACAAACATGAAAATCTGTTACGATGCCTAAATCTCTTGTATCTTCAAATCTTAATTCATTCCATGAAAATCTTCCTAGGAATTCTGTCAGATGGGGTAGTTTATCATTATCGCAATGTCCTAACCGGCCCAACAAAAAGAGCATAGCATGTAAATTCATTCTATTTTCAGGAATAGATTGAATTTGATTGATAATTTTAAGTCGTGCCTCGGGCTTTATATTTTTAAGGTGGATTACAATTTGATCTCGCAGATCTGCTAGCGCCTTAAACCCAAGGCGAAGGGCATATTCCTGAATAGCTTCAAGGGAAACATAGATTGAAAGCCAATCATTACCCTTGAAGAAATCAAAATAAATAAATAAATCAGGATCATTTCCAAAATAATATTTAATAAAAGAACATATTTTTTTACAATCTAATCGATTTTTTAAGCTTTTTATAAATAGGTCTAATCTTAAATCGTCTTGAGTTATACAAAAATTTGTACCGAATGTGTTAAAATTTTCTCTAAGAATTACAGCAACCTCATTTGCCCCCTCTGGCAAACCCTCTTCAAACAAACCTTTTGATTTACAAAATTTATAAGCAAAATGATCTTTTACTTTTTGCAAAACCAGTAAAGTTAACGCATAATTTTCTTCCTCGTGGATATTTTCCAGAATATCAATTGGATGGGAGCGCGAAATCTCTTCAATCGCAGAAATCCCAGCCGCACGATGCGCTAAATCTACTTGATTTGGATCAAAAACATCTTTTGCTGTACTTGAATACAAAAGTTTTGCACAATTATATCTAATTAGGGTATCAATTTTTGGATCCCGTGCAATTTTTAAAAGTGCTTCCTGCATTAGATCCATTTGATCTATATCCAAAAGAAGCTTCATGCTTTCTTCAAAAAATTCACCTAAACACGATTCATAATCATTTAAATTTAATTGACGACATTCAATATCTTGAATGATTTGATTTTTAACAGTTCTCTGTTTTTTGTGTATTTCTTCTAATGTTACAGTTGCAGCATCACCAGCTCTGTCTCTTTTGAGGCCAGTGTTGCCACCTGAAAAAGCGTTAGATTGAAACAATAATGATGTAATAAGTACAAAAAGCGTTTTTTTCATTTTAAACCCTACATTATAATAATAAAACAATAATAATTAAAGATATTATCATAAAATAAAAATTATTTCAACAATTCTTTAATAAATGACGTTATACTTAATGTAAATCTAAATATAATTTATTTTATTTTGTGTTGTAAATAATTTTAACCTAATTATTTGAAATTTTTTATAACCAAACACATTTATTTTGAGTTTAGAAAAGAATTACAAAGTATATGTTTATATAACTGAATCAATATAAAGCGGTTAAAACTGATGATTTTGAAAAATATTGTCAATAATATGTAATATATTATTTTTAATACACTTAATTTAATCAATTTGTTAATAGGGGGTTATCTGATGGAACTAAATGTGACATCACCCACTGGCTATGCTCTTCTTAAACACTTAACAGGCCTAAAGTCCCAGAAAATTATCTGGGACAAAGCCCTAGAAAAACGATGATCTAATAAAATAACGCCTATAGATTAAAACAATCTATTATTTTGCTCTAAAGCGCCAATTTTGACCAACACTTTAATCGTGCCATCAAGTGTAATAACAGGTGCATCATTTTCATCGAGTTCAAAGCTGTTTTTATCTTCATTCAACAATTTAAAGAGCTCGTTATAAAGAACGGCTCCCTCAAGTGTGTTGATTTGATTATTAATCTTTGAGTGTATGATTGTGATAAGATCCTTTAAAGAAGTATGTGCATGTTTATAAAACAGATCTAAAGCCTCTTGCCGTGATAAAGCGAGTAAAGATTCGTAGAAAAGCCCCGCATTTATATCAAATTTAACCCTATGCCAGGATCCAACTAAATCTCCAATAAGGTTTCTTAAATAAAGTCCTTGATGAACGGCTTGGGAGATATCTTCAATTGCTTCTTCCTGAGAAATTTCGAGCATCAAATCATTTGTGCCAGAGAACATATTTTCAACTAAGCCGTTAAGCGTCACATACAAAAATTCGCATGCTTTTGAGGTTGGAGCCAAATTTCGATCCATCACGATAGAATCAAATACATTATTTGTGAGGTTTTTCAACTTGAATTCATTATCCAATTGTAAATAAGCCTCGTTAATTGCCCCATCTCTTCCTGTTCCACATTCAAGAATGGATGCAAAAGTTTTAACAATTGCCATTTCTTGAGTTGATAATTTAGTCTCGCGTCCATCTTCCCCATTAAGCATTGATAAATTGTTCAAAATGCATTTAAACTGCGCAGCAATATAACTATTCTCGCATTTCAAAAGATTTTCTAAATAATTATCTTGACCCGTTGCAGCTGCTTTTAGATTCTCAAAAGTCATTTCCGTTATCGTTTCAATCTCACTGGAAATATCAGCATTCAACCTAGATTTAATGCTATCAAACATATCGCCAATAATGCTAGGGGCGATATGAGGCGCCGAATCCAAATCGACTTGAATTTCCGATAATTTTTTGAAAAAACCTGGATTCAAGGATATTTGATATTCCCTAGAATCACCTTTTACGAACTGAAATTGACGAAGACACTCAAAATTAATTTCAGATTTCCTTTTATTTTCTAAGTCGCGGTGAACCTTGTATGGGCTTTTGGGATCATCAGATTGATCTAAGAGAATTCCGACACGAATTGAAAGTTGAACAAATTCAGACTCAGCAGTCATCCCCATCGATTCACAATAAGTATTTATAAAACGACTTACACCCGAAACCAATAATTCATCAGAAGATTGAATTGTTTTATATAAAAATTTAATTAGCTCTTCATTGTATTCACTATCCAAAGGTTTGTAAAAATACTCTAATGTGTAATAAATTACATCTGAATAATTGTTTTGTTTATTTTTTTTGCTACACACGTTAATGGCGATATCTGTTATATCCTTAGCAAATGCATCAAACAAGGAATCAGGTAATGTATCCGCAAAATAAATGATTTTCTTTAATAACTCAAAGTCACTAATATCTGTATAGCTGAAATTCATAGCTTCAAAATATTCACCCATATTTTCTATTATTGTTTTAATTTTATGATTTGAAAAATTTTTCATTAAAAATTTAATAAAATCTGCGAACCTTGGTATATATAAATAAGGTATATTTTTTATTTCATCCAAAGAAAATATATCTAGAAATTGTTTGTATTCTTTATCATTAAAATTTTCAAAAATATTAAAAAATTTCAGAAAATCTGAAATTGTTAAATCTTTTATATTGAGATTTATTCTTGAAAAATTACAGAGTTTTTCTTCATCGCTCATAAACAATATATTTGATTTGGATTGCAAATATATTAAAACATTTGAAAAATCATGCTTACTCTTTGCATTAATATTATTTTTTAAAAACAACATAAATTCATTTACTTTTTTGAAATATTCTTCAGCATTAATTTCTTTAGTTTCAGAATAACAAAGAAGAAGATCTCTATTAAAATTACCTAAAAAAATTGATTGCATTTTATTGCCCATTACGTTTTTTGCTATTTTCTTCATTGTGTCAGCTATATTTTTAAGTTTATCCTTGGTAAGATCTTTGATTGGATCATTAATAATAGAAAAAATATCTTCCTCTTCATATCTATTACTCCAAGAAACTAAATATTCAAAAGCTTTAATCATTTCATAATGATGAGGATTTTTTAATAAAGTGTCCCAATAATAACTGCTTTGATCAAATAAAAAACTTAGAATATCATTATCTTTATTGCAAAAATTTATAAATTTTTCACTACAATCATCATTTTCAAAATAAATTTTTTGATATAAATCAACAGGAATTTTAATATGTTTATTCTTTACATTTAATTTTTCTAAAAGTTTTGAAAAACTTTCAAATTTTTTAATATTTTTATTGATATGATGAATCATTTTTAAAAATTCTCTAGAAAAATCATATGCATACCCACTAGTATTATAAGTTGGGAATCCATTCCAAGAAAATTTCCCCAAAAACTTTACAACATCTGGCAATATTGAAATCGAACAATGCCTTAAATGATCTAACAAAAAAACAATATTTTCAGAATTTATTTCTTTTTCTAAAATTGAAGTTGCATAATTCGTCATTATCAATCTGTCTTTTGGATCTATTTTACTCAGTCGATCTATAATTAAATCTCGGGAATATACAAGATTAGGAAGTCCATAACGAATAGCAGATTCATGTATAGCTTTAAGGGAAAAAAAGATTGAGTTCTGAGAGTCATTTACTTTGAATAAATCAAAATAATCAAATATTTCAGGATCTTCACCAAAATAAAATTTAATAAAAGAACATAATTTTGATTTACTTCCATGACGTGCATCTGAATAATCTGCGTTGGTAAAACTTTGTATAAAAGAATCTAATTTCAAAAATTCCGATCCCATAAAAATTGCAGCAAGATCCTCTCTCAGCTCTGGCAAAACATCTTCTAAAAAAAAGTCTTTTGATTTGCAAAATTTATAAACAAAATGATTTTTTATTTTTTGTAAAACGAATGAAACTAACTCAGAATTTTTTTCCTCGAGAATACTTTCTAGAATATCAATTGGACAAGATTGTGAAATTTCTTCAATAGCCGTTATTCCAGCTGCGTGATGTGCTAAATGTACTTGGTTTGGATCAAAAAAATCCTTTGCTGTACTTAGAAACAATAGCTTTGCACATCTATATCTATCGCGAACAGAAAAACAATTGTTTTGAGAAGCTTTAATGAGTTCTTCTTGCATTCTGTACATCAAATCTGGATCTAGAAGCGTTTTGCTGCCTTCCTCATAAAAATCATCAAAAAAAATTGAATAATCACTCAAATCAAAAGTATTATATTCTAAATCATGAATAATTTTATTTTTTATGTTTAGGTGTTTTTTATTTACAGAATTCTCCATCAGAAATGAATCCTCTCCTATTTCATCTCTTTTTCTTTTCAAAGACTCCGATTCGATTTCATTTCCTGCTGAAAAAGCATTTGATTGCACCAGAAACGATACAATAAGTACAAAAAATATTTTTTTCAATTTAACACTCACAATCTGAACAAAAATGTAATAATAATTACTTTAATTTACAATAAAAAACATTTTTTGTCAACTTTATTATTATATATACGGCAAGCAATACATTAATGTTCAATCAAAACATAAGTATTTGAAAAAAATAAAATGATCTAATTTGTTTGAACAATTGATAAAAATATTTAGGGAGTCGCAACCGAATGGTCGCTCGAATTTCAACCATCGCCTTTCAGGGGATTGATGTCTTAAACATCGATGTCTAAGTTAGCTTTACCCCTGGCTTGCCAGCCTTCACCATAGTGGCGCTTCCCGATAAAGCTGTCGGTGAATCCCGCGAACGAGTAAGAACGGCACAGTTGAATCACATGATTTGATGCCTCGAGAAGAAAAATTAGCTTTAGTCTTAAACCCTTTTTTAAAAGAACATGGTCTTTTTTAGTTGGTATCGATATCATGGGGGATTGCCTGAGGGAAGTAAATGCAACATCCCCCACCGGATATACTCTTCTCAGTCGCTTAACAGATGGGAAGTTCCAGAACATTATCTGGCAAAGCCCTTGCAAAAAGACGATCAAGCGTCTCTCAAATCAGATCACGTATAGTTAAATAACTTGAAATTCAGACAAGGAACAACGAGCGAAGTGTATCCTTATATACATGAGCGAGGCGCGACGATGTTTCAATTCGAGTTATTTTGCTATATTTAGAACAATCTATTATCCTCTTCAAGAGCGCCAATCTGAACCAACACTTTAATCGTGCCATCACGAGTAATCACAGGCGCATCATTTTCATCAAGTTCAAAGCTTGTTTTATCTTCATTCAACAATTTAAAGAGCTCGTTATAAAGAGCTGCCCCGTCAAGTGTGTTGATTTGATTGTTAATCTTTGCTTGTATGATTGTAATAAGGTTCTTTAAAGAAGTGTGCGCATGTTTATAAAATAATTCCAAAGCTTCTTGCCGCGATAAAGCAAGTAAGGGTGTGTAGTAAAGGCCAGCATTTAGATCAAATTTAACTTTATGCCAGGATCCAACCAGATTACCAATAAGATTTCTTAAGTATAGTCCTTGGTGAACAGGCTCATGGATTTCTTCAATCGTCTCCTCTTTGCAAATTTCGAGCATCAAATCATTTGTGCCAGAGAACATATTTTCAACTAATCCATTAAGTGCCGAATATAAAAATTCGCATGCTTTTGGTGTTGTGGCGAGATTTCGATCCATAACCATAGAATCGAATATATGATTTGAAAGGGTTTTAAGCTTAAATTTATTATCTAATTGTAAATAAGCCTCGTTAATGGCCCCATCTCTTCCTGTTCCACACTCAAGAATGGATGCAAAGGTTTTAACAATCGCCATTTCTTGAGTTGACAATTCAGTCTCATTTCCGTCTTCTACGTTCAGTTTTGATAAATTGTTCAGAATGCATTTAAGTTGCGCCGCAATATAGCTATTGTCACATTTTAAAAGATTTTCTAAATAATTATTTTCACCCGTTGCACCTTCTTTAATATCAACAAAATTCATTCCAGCTATTGCTTTAATTTGATTTGACAAATTGGGATTTAATCTGGCTTCAATAACATTGAGCATCATCTGAATGATCATAGGATCAATAAAAGGTGCCGAACTCAAATCCACTTGCATTTCAGATAGTTTTTTAAAAAAGCTTGGATTCAAACAAAGTTTATAATCTTTGGAATTGCTTTTTATAAATTGAAAGTGTCGCAAATTTTCAAAACTGATTTCAGATTGTCTTTTATTTTCAAGATTACGTTGAATTTTGTATGGGCTTTTGGGATCTTCAGACTGATCTAACAAAGTTCGCACACGTATTGCGAACTGAACAAGGTCCTGCTCTTGGATCATATGCATGTCTTCAAAATGTTCTATTACGAAAAAACAAGCCGCATTCGCCATATTCTCATTTGAAGATTTTAGTGACGTAGAAAGAAAATCTTCAATTTTTTTTCTATCTGGTAATTCTGATCTTTGATATAAATTATATAACATTTTATTTAGTAATTCTTTATAAGATCTTTTTGCATGAAAATGAGGATCGAACCTATATCCAGGAATGTTTTGTATCATTTTTTGAAATAAATCATTTGGAAACTCTTTTGTGAAATAAAAAACATCATTTAATATATGAAATATATCATTGCGTTCATTTAAATGATAAGTTAATTTTCTAGAAATATCGTTATAATTATTTATAGCAATTTTAAATTTTTCTTCGTTTAAAAATGATTTTATAGAATCTAAAAAGTTTAAATCACTTGGAAAAATAAAACTATCTATCAATTTTATTTTTTCTAATGAAAACAAATTCGTTAATTTTTTGAATTCTTCGTCATTAAAATTTTCAAATATATTTAGAGTAGCTAAAAAATTTTTTATATCACAATTATTTTCTAAAAATGTCTCTACTTTTAGAAAATTATTTTTATCAGGATGATTTTTGTCTATTAGAAAATAATGAGATAAGCCAGAATTATGCAATTCATTAACACTACATTTTTTTTTGGATACATACTTAGTAACAATTTCCAAATAATTGATATGCTCTTTGAAATTATATTTTGATTTATACATTCTTAATATATCTAAATAATTGATATTCTCTTTGATATTATTATTTGATTCATTCATACTTGATATGTCTAACATACATAATATGTCTAAATTATAATCTGATAAAATACAAGGAGCCCGTTTCAATTTAAGGTGAGCTTTAATATTTTTAAGTTTTTCCATTACTTCTTTTAAATAATTATCACTTTTATCAATATCAGTTAGAATTTCAATTAGTTCGCCAAAAGAATTATTTTCATCATTTTCTAATAGATCAAGTGTATATCCCACGATCTCATAGCGTTTATCTGTCTTAATAGATTCAATAGCTTTGATGATAGAGCAAATGAGTGCTTGATTCGGAGCATTAGGATTAGAAACAGTAACAGATGTATATTTTGCTGTCGCTGGAATCATTTTAAGAATGTTTACCATTTGCTCTAAATTTTCTTCATGAACATCTTTTAATGCTTCAAATAATGTACGAAAATTATTTTGGTTGATGTTTTCTTGTAAAATAACAAAAGCATATATCGCAATTTTAGTATTCATATTTGGGATAGCAGATGTTTGAAGCAACAAATATTGACGTAGCCAATTAGGCTTAATGATATCTGTTTTAACATTCATATTTACGATAGCTGATATTTGAAGCAAATATTGATCTAGACAATCATTCGTCGTATATAAAGGATCTTCAATGATATCTATTATTTTTAATAAATTGTCAGGATTTAAAAAATGTAATTCTTTACATAGATCAATAAAAAAATTAAAATCTTGTTCATCGAACATAATTGTTTTGATAAATTTTACAATTTTATTTCGATTTTCTTCTTTCATGTTTTGAAATAAATCGTGAATATACTGAAAATTATTAAAATTAAAATTAAATTTATTAATCAGAGATTTTTTGATAAAAGTTTGCAGTGATTGTGAAAAATTTCCAAACAAACACATATAGAGATTTATGGGTTGAGCGGATATCATATCCTCTGCTGCTGCTTCACTTTTCTTCCACCATCTTTTGTCCGAATTCGAAGATATCTCTTTACGACTTGAGAACAACAATTCGAGGCATTGCAGTCTATCGTTTAAATCAAGGTTCGTGTTTTGTGTAATTTTAACAAGCGCTACTATCATGTCTATTTGATGAATTGGGTCTAGAAGAATTTTACGGCTTTCTTCAAAAAAATCGTCTTTGCAGAGTTTAAAAGCATCAAAATCAAAATGAAAATTTAAACTTACACTTTGAATGTGTTGAATGATTTCTTGTTTAATATTTTTTCTTTTTTTGGAATTTAATTCATCTTCACCTCCAACTGAAAAGGCATCCGTGTGAAATATTAATGATAATATAATTATAAAAAAATAGTTTCTCATTTAAATTTCTCCAATTTTAAAAAAAATATGACACAATATATAAATATTTCTCTTTTTTGTCAATTTTTTACTTTCAGGAAAATCTTCAAGAGCTTTTCTTAATACTGCTCTAATGTTTTCCGAGTGACCAAGATTATTTTTGATACGTATTGGTTTAAAAAAAATTTGAGTAAAATAAACTTTTGTTTTTTTTCAAAATAGTTTCTTTGCTTGGTTTTTTACATTTGATCTAAAAATTGTCCGGGAAATGTTTTGTGTAGATCGGCCATTATTTAATGATTGAAACATGTATAAAATTTAATTTTAACGTATGATTTATTTAATTTTGAACTAAAAAATCTATTTTATAATATAGTTTTAATATACTTGTTGATTTTTAGAAAATTTTATGTAAAATGCTTTTAATGTAATTAATTTTAATTTGTAGGAGTTGTTTTTTTGGGATTTAAATTTTTAAATTCAGTTTTTTTTCTTTTTTTCATTTCTTCTTTTTCATTTGCTGTTGGAAATGATGAGGATGGTAAAATTCTAGGAAAACGCGGGAGAGATGAGTGGAATCAACAAGTTCTTCAACAAGAAGGTTTTCCTGAACAGGTTGTTCCTGAAGATGCGCTTCCCCAGCAAGAGATTAAGAAGCATAAGCCTTTGAGTACACACACAGATTTTCTTCTTCATTATTATAATACCAAATATTTAGAATCAAGAAATATAACCTATGATGCGCTCAACAAAATTTTGGACCCGCAAAATGCTGAGATTATAGAATATAAGGCTGCAAAAAAGGCGTTTATTGAGCTGAGCTGTAAACAATTATTGGAACCCGCTTGGAACTTTTCTATGCCTGAGGCGCCTCACATTGCGCTTGAAATGGCAATGATTCTTTTTTTGGATTTTGTTCCTGCGTATCAAACAACAAATGAAGATTTTGAAAAAGAGGGCGTCCCATTTTTATATAATGCTATTTTAAAAAACCTATCAAAACTTGAGCCAGAAAGATACAATCGGCATTTTGCGGTTTGGGTGGCAATTTTCCTTAACTGGCGCGAAATCCAAAGACCAAAACCTAAAAAGGCAGTTTTACATCAAAAACAAATATTGCAAGATAAAATTAGAGATTATCTTCATCAAGACGTGACTCAAGAAATGGGTATAAATACATCTGGCTTATATGCTTATCCCTATCCCTATGTTGATGTAGTCAATAAAAACACTCTCTTTTTTGATCGTTTTAGTGAATTTCCGCATATTTTGAATGTCTTGAAAAAACACGGAATAGAAGTAAAAGGAGCTAATCAACAGAATTTTGTTCCTAGAGGCGCACGTGTGTTGCCTATCCAGCAACCACAGGCAGTGCCGCAGCAAGTTGGTGTTGTTCCACAATTGGCTCACATTCTTGCAGGTGCATGGCACAATGCAATGAATCAACAAAATTTTGTGCAGCAAGCAGGAAATCTTCCATTGCAAGCGGTGCAGGGGCAGCCTATTCTTATCCAGCAGAATTTTGCGCCTATGGGCGCACCTGGATTTGGAGTGGCCCCACAACAATTTGCTTTGCCTATGAATAGAGTGCATCACCAAAACCCTCCTCAAGGTTTGGTAGGTGGAATGGGAAATCCAGCTCCCCAAAGAGTTCCACTAACCTATGATGCTGCATTTTGGAAGCAAAAACTTGAAATTATCCACACTTATCAAATATGGGGAAATCAATTTGAAGTAAAACGGCACTTAGTTCAAAATTTGGATATCCCGCGTGCAAGCAGCACGCATCCGCGCTACAATATTGAAAATGCGACCGATATTCCGCTTGATGATCCGCTTTTTGAAGACATTATCCCTGTTTATCAGTCTCTTGGCTATGAAATGGATTCCAGAGTCATGAAATATTTAAGATCTCTTGAAGCTTTATGTAAATATAATATTCTTGTGACTTATGAATTGGCTACCAGAGGAAATGTTCAAGGTGGATTATCTTCTAATCTGCTCTATCATGGTTTCGGACTCAATGTTGTTTTGCATCCGGAGCAAAGTGACGCAAATTTAGAAGCAAGGGCTCCTAATTTCTACTATATTCTTCAATCTGCTTGGAATGAGATTAAGGAGATCCAAGATCATGATTTTAGGCAAATCGTAGCAAGGCGTTTTGCAGAAGAAGCATTATCTTCCAATGCAATTTGCATGGAAGGGATATCTGCTTCTATTGATGCGTGGTATCAAAATAATAAAGACTTGATTAAAACAGCAAATCTTTTTGAAAAATATAAAGATAATTATATGTGTCAAAAAGATAAATATTCGCTTTTAGCTGAATTATATCAAGATCTTGAAGCGCAAAAAATTTATAAAGATCAAACCTATTACTGTTTTAAAAATGATTACGATCAATATGTAGAAATTGTTCGTAATGCGCAATCTGGAAGCAAGATTAAATTAGGGAATGGTGAGATTTCAACAGATTTTCTAAAAGGAATGATTGTAGATCTGAATACGCGCATGGATAATAGACGAAATCAAATTCTAGAATCAAATGCTTCTGAATTTGGGGTTATGATCCATAGTCTTCTTTGCGGAAGAATGGCTTCTGATGGGCAAATCACGATAGAAGATCTGAAGCAAATTGCAGAAGGATTATGTATTCAGATTGAATTTCCTGAGGAAAATGGTCTTCAAATGTCTGTTTCTGATGAGGTGAAAGCTGACTATTCTTATGAGGAAGATTTAGATTTTGAAGCGCGTTTGAATGAATTATTGGGCTGAATTCATATTTTTTCTAGGTTTTTTTCTCCATTGGGTTTGTTGTTTAAGGCAAACCCATATCTGGCAATGTTTTTTGTATGTTAGAAACAAAATTTAATCACATCCTGATGATTTTTAGATAATTAAAGCGTATCCACTTGCTTCTTATTAAGTTTTTTGAGTATCCTTATATTAAGAGTTTACGCTTAATGTAAAGCATCATGCTTTATAGTCGATAGACTTGAGGAGTAGACAAGGAACAACGAGCGAAGTGTATCCTTATATACATGAGCAAGGCGTGACGATGTATCCTTCCAATGTCCATCGACTATAGTAACTGAAAGGAATTATCTTGAAGCAAGTTGTTGAAGCGCCCATTACCATCAGTGCCGTTTTTCAAGATAATATGCTTTTGCAAGTTTTATGCGGTCCACAGGATCGTAATTTGACGCGAATCGAAGAAAAATTAGGGGTGCAGGTAAGACCACGTGGAGAAGTGCTTGAAATTACAGGTTTGTCTGATGTGGCGTATCAAGCTTTACACGCATTGCAAGATTTGTATGAACAGCTTCAAAAACGCGGTAGTTTAAACCCTGAAGATATTGACGCGCATTTAGCATACAAAACCTATGATGAGTCTCAAAAAGATCAATCAGATAAAAAATATTCTGAAGACGATTTTGCGATTCGAACACGTAAAAAACATATCAGACCAAGGTCACCCGTTCAGGCATCATATATTCGGTCATTACAAGAATTTGATTTAACTTTTGGGTTGGGGCCAGCAGGTACTGGTAAAACCTATTTAGCGGTTGCGGTTGCGGTGTCGATGTTGTTGGCAGGCAAAGTTGAACGCATTATTGTGTCACGTCCTGTCCGTGAAGCGGGCGAAAGTCTGGGTTTTTTACCTGGTGATATTAAGGAAAAAATAGATCCTTATTTACGTCCTATTTATGACGCTTTGAATGATATTTTATTGCCAGATCAAGTCGAACGTTATATGAGTACTGGTGAAATTGAAATTGCACCTTTAGCTTTTATGCGCGGTAGGACCCTTTCAAATGCTTTTGTTATATTAGATGAAGCGCAAAATACGACAGCTGTTCAAATGAAAATGTTGCTGACACGGTTGGGTGAACGTTCTAAGATGGCGATTACGGGTGATTTAAGTCAGATCGATTTGCCGCCTGGTTTGAAGTCAGGATTGCGGGATGCATTAGACATATTGCGCAATATGGATGGGGTCAATTTTGTCTATTTTACAGATAAAGATGTTGTGCGACATCCGATTGTGGCTAGAATTATACGAGCATACACAGAATTTTACGGCATTTAAACTCTACTACTGTGGATGATTGATGCGTCGCTTCGGTACTCAGATCCTCATGTATGAAGAATACACTCCGGTCTTCCGTGCCGAATCTCCGACCACTCGTCTCACATTAGCGAGTTTCAAAAAGATGTATATATATATTGTGGGTATTAAACAGGTGAATGATTAGAGTGTTATATGAGTAATTTTAGCTGCAATGTAGACGTTTTTGTCGAAGAAGATCAATGGGTTAAAGTCTTACCTTTATGCGAAGATTTATGTTCTAAGGCTGTTAAAGCTGTTTTTGATTTTAAAGATTTAATTAAAGAATCATTTCATGTGAATATCATTCTTGCGAATAATGATTTTGTTCAAAAACTAAATCGCGAGTTTCGTGGAAAAAATAAACCAACTAATGTTTTATCTTTTCCATCAGAAACAGATTATAATGATGATGACGAAAATATGTTGGGTGATATATTTTTGGCTTTTGAAACGATTCAGAGTGAAGCTGTTACCGATTCAAAGTCTTTAGAGCATCATTTGCAACATCTTGTGATTCACGGATTTTTGCATTTGTTGAGTTATGACCACGAGATTGATTCAGATGCTGTAATTATGGAAGATTTAGAAATTAACATATTGAATTCTATGGGTATAAAAAATCCCTATTTAGATCTTTGTGACAAAGAAGGTTTGAAATTAAATGACTGATGCTGGCCAAAAATCTGCAGATGAAGATCCGTCTCAAAAGAAAAATATAGAAAAAAAAGACAACTTTTCAATTATTAATTGGGTTAAAAATTTGTTTCACAAACCTGTTTCTGCGAAGCAACTGCCTGTACATAGTAAGGAATTAGAGGCTTGGTTGAATGAGGCCAAGATGACTAAAGCCGAACGCGAGATGTGTTATAATTTGCTGGTTATTCGTGAATTAACCGTTGAAGATATTATGATTCCGCGTGTGGATATTGTGGCACTTCCTTTTAAAAGTACTTTTACTGATATTTTGCACCATTTTCAAGAAACACGCCATTCAGCTTTGCTTGTGTATTTAGCAGATTTAGATGATATTTTGGGTATTATTCATTTAAAGGAAGTGATTGATCTTGCTTTAAATCCAGCAAATAAAAGTTTGAAGCCCTATATTCGTAAAGTTCATTTTGTGTCACCATCATTACCGGCTCTTGATTTGTTGTATCGTATGCGTTCAACGGGTATTCATTATGCCGTTGTTGTTGATGAATATGGTGGTACTGATGGTCTTGTTTCTATTGATGAAATAATAGAACGTATTGTTGGTGATATTGAAGATGAAACTGAAATTGGTGAAGACCCTGAATTGAGAGGTCTTGAAGATGGAAGTTATATAGCTGATGCGCGCGTCTTTTTAGACGACCTTGAAGAAACGTTAGGGTGCCGGTTTTCAGATGATGAACATGAAGAATCTGATACATTAGGCGGGCTTATTTTCGATCTTATTGGGCGCATTCCTGTTCGGGGGGAGGTTATTTCCCATGCGCAAGGTCTAGAATTTCATGTTTTGGACGCTGACCCAAGACGCATTAAGAAAATCCAGATTTATATAAAAAAACAAGATGATTAGGCTTGTGTCTGTGTTTTTTTGAGTTTTGCTTGAGTGCTCATGCATAGATCTTTCAAATTAATTGACGTATAATCTGGAAATAGTGTTTGTTTAAATAAGAAAGAGGGTAATATGAAAAAAAGTATCTTTTATTTTCTTTTTATTGTTTGCAATTATTCGATTAATGTTAATGCGTCTAATAATTCAGTTAATTCAGTTGTGGTGCAGCAATTTGAACCAGATGTTGTAATTTATGATAATAATCCTATTGTTGTTGTGGAAGATGAGTGGAGAATAATTAAATCTCCATTAGATTATGCCTCTATTAATATATTTTTAAAGGGGGATAATAATTCAGAAGAAGTCGTTATCGATATTGAAAAATCTTTAACATCAACTAATTTTTTACACACTAAGTTGTATAATGGTTTTAAAAAGTTTCTCTCAAAATATATAAAAAGTAAGTATAGAATTGAGTATTGTGATCTTTTTGTAATGTTATCGATTGCAGGACAATGTGAATATGATTCAATAATGATTGATCCTAATTTAGTTTATTCCGAATGGCTCATGAATTTTGATTATTTTAATTTTCATACGACCCCTGAAAATTGTATAAAAAAATTTAAAGAAAAATTTCCTAAATGCAATCGTATTAGATTAAAACCATTTTCATTGGATCAAAAAAATGTGCTTGAGAATAGCTCTGATATGAACAAATTTATAAAATTATTAAAAAATGAAAATCTAGAAATTTTATTAGAAAACGAAATTGTTGATGTTTAATATTTAAATTAACGCTAATCTCATTAAGAATATTGCTTTTTTGCCCTGTTGATTGAAATGATATTAGATTGTACCCTAAAGGAACGATTATATTTAAAATATAAATCGAGCATGTCATATAGAGGATTGTTATGAGAAAAAAATCTATAGTGCTTTCGCTTTTGACGTTTTATGTATTCAATGTTGAAGCAATGTCGGAATTATCAAAGAATATTCAAAACAATGTTGGTTTAAAAAATAAAAAACGTGAAAATTTTAATCAAATTGTCATAGACGAAAATGATAATGAAGATGTAATAGAAAGTCAAGAAAACCCTTATGAAAGAAAAATTTCGTATTTTGACGATGGGTGGAAGATCATTAAATCACCAATGCAAAAATCATATTTTATTGATCCTGGTGTTGTGGTTTATATTCATGGAGATGAAGATGCTGAAGAAATTGTAATTGATGTTGAGCGCTCTCTTTCTGCAACTGATTATTTTATAATGAAGTTAATCTATACAGCAATTGATATGAGTTCATCTTATTTGTTTCATGATTATGAATTAAGTTATTACCAACTTTTTGTCATGTTGGGGCTTGCTGCTGAAATTCCTTATAAATGGGAGACTAAATATCCTTATCCTTTTGCTTCGGCATGGAAATTAAATTATGATTCTTTGGCTAGCCGTCATAATCTTGAAGTGCTTATGCGTAATTTTAAATATAAATTTCCTAATTGCAAACGCATTATGTTGAAGCTTATTACGTCAAACCAAAAAATAATTTTAAAACATGGTTATACGTGGAATTCTTTTTATAAAGAACTTAAAAAACATGATTTAATAATTGTAGATCAAAATGGGTTGGAAATTGAAACCGATCCAAAAGTTAAAAATTTAGATGGTGTTGAGATTCATTAGATTTTTTTATTTATTAACGATTTCAGTGTGGTTATTTTTGGAAGGATGATTTATCCTGTGGCAGGTTTATGCCATTTTTAACTTGCGTAGACTCCAGAAATGAGTAAAAATTTTTTAGGTTCATCTGTATGAAAAAAATACTTAACTACAACATCTCTAAAATTATTTTTCTTTTTATATTAGGATCACTGACTGCATTTTCTTTTGCGCCCTATAAACAAATTTGGACAATTTTTTTTGCATTTCCGTTTTTGTTTCATTTTTTGTCTATTGCTCATTCTAAAAAGAATGCTTTTTTTTATGGGTGGGCATTTGGTTTTGGTCAATTTGTTTTTGGTCTTCATTGGATTTCAAATGCGTTTATGAATCAAAGCGTAGATCTTGTTTGGCTTGTACCAATAGGTATTATTGGTTTTCCTTTTGGTCTAGCTTTTTTCACAGGATTTATGGGTCTGACGTATCAATATCTTTTTCAAAAATATCTTAAGCAAATTGATCTTAGGGCTGTTTTTTGTTTTGTGTGCGTTTGGTATTTTTTTGAATATTTAAGATCGACGCTTTTTACAGGATTTCCCTGGAATTTAATGGGTTATGCTTTTTGGCCTTTTGAATCGATTCTTCAAACGACATATATTTATGGCATTTTTGGTTTAAGTTTTTTGACTGTGTTATGGGCATCTTTGCCATATTTTCTTGTTAAATCGAAAACAAATTTTGTGCGCATAAGTGTTTTTCTTTTTCTATCTATGACCATTGGTGGTGCCTATTTTTATGGAGAAAAGCGTTTAGAGCACAACCCTATAGAATCCCTTGCCTATCATCCGAATGTGATGCTAAGGCTTGTTCAGGGGAATATTGATCAAGATTTTAAATGGGCACCAGGATTGGCCTACGAGCATTTAAAAATTCATAAGGATTTATCTAAAAGTGCAAATTGGGAAAATGTTACGCATATCATTTGGCCAGAAAGTGCCGTTCCTTTTACATTAAATCAAGATCAAAATTGCAGGGATGCTTTATGTGAAATTATACCCTTAAAAGGAGATCTTATCGTTGGTGGTGGGCGCTATGATAAAGATCAAGTTTCTGATCAGTTTCTACGTTGGAATTCAATTTATGCGCTTAATGCGATGGGTGAGATTGTTGGGTATTATGATAAACAACATCTGGTGCCTTTTGGTGAATATACCCCTTTTAAGGGAATATTGCCTATTGATAAACTCGTTGGAGGTGGATTAGACTTTAGTCCTGGGCACACATCCAAGGTGCTAACGCTTAAAAAATTGCCGCCTTTTAGACCTCTCGTGTGTTATGAAGTTATTTTTCCAGATGAAGCCATGGACATAGATAATCGCGCGCAATGGTTTTTAAATGTTACGAATGATGGTTGGTTTGGTGATTCTGCAGGACCTTATCAACATCTACAAATGGCACGAATGCGTTCCATTGAAAATGGTATACCGTTGATGCGCGTTGCCAATACGGGTATTAGTGCAGCCATTGATCCTTATGGCAGAATGTTACAAACTTTACCTTATGGCGTGCGTGGTATTATTGATACAAAATTACCGAAGCCACTTCCATATAAGAACGTTTATTTCTTGCTATGGGATTGGTTTTTCGTGGTAATTCGCTTTCTTATATTTTTGCTCTGTTTGTTTTATTGGAAAGGGCAAAAAAATTGACAATTTATTTTGTATTTTTCTTGACTACATACTATTGTGTGACTATGAATCCTATACATTAAGTTAATCGTTTAGAGAGGTTCTGATGAATTCTTCTCCACATTTGGTCGATATCTATGTTGGTGCGCGCTTACGTGCGCGACGTACTTTATTAGGTATGACACAAGAAAACTTAGGGGAGGCCGTGAGCTTAACCTTTCAACAGATACAAAAATATGAACGTGGGACAAATAGAATTGTTGCTTCTCGTCTTTATGAGTTTGCAAAAGTTCTTAATGTTCAGGTGAGTTATTTTTTTGACGGCTTTGAATCCACGGTATCGAAAAGTGGTGTAAAAGAAGAAAAAACTGATTATGAAATTGAACCAATATTAACAAGATCAAGTATAGAGCTTATTCGAAAATATAGTTCTATATCGGATCCAAGCAAAAAAAAGCTTGTTCAAGATCTTGTAAAAACTTTGTCATTTCAGGAAGATGAATAATTTTAGTTTACAATTATTAGAGGTTTTTTGAATGCGTGTCATTCAAGTGAATTAATAATGTTTGCTAAAACAAAAAAAGAACCCTGGCCTGTTAGGCAGGGTTTTTTGTTTATTATAAATCAGAACCCTTCTGAGGGTTTGCAAATAAATTGAAAAAATCTTGACAAAATAAAATATATAAGTAAAGCTCATATTTATTTAAGGTAAATAAGGCATATGTTATGAAAAAAACTGTTATATTTTTCTTTTTTCTTTTGGCTTCGCATTCTTTAATGGCACTTGTGGAATGGCCAAGTTTTACAAATCAAGTAAATCAACATCAAAACCAAATAAGTGTTGATTGGCTTCTGGAACATTTGTTGCAGCCCTTACAGCACGTAGGCAACAGGGAAGCTGCTTTTAAATCTTATCAAAATTATGCTTATAAGATCCAAAAAAGAAGAGGATTTGTTCCTGTGCTTTTTGAACAACTTCAAGATTCGATTATGGATCGAAACGATATTGTAGAGTTAAAGCCAGTGGGTGATCCATGGAATGAAGGTTCGCCAACAAATTGGATGAATTATAAACTTTACATCAATGATCAACTTGCTCAAGAAGAAGTTATTGTTATTGGGCGTTGGGAAATTATAAATAATTAAATTTGTCGAAATTGTTACAAAGAGTTAGATAAAAAACTGAAATTAGGATCTTGGTACTATTTGTATCATCTTGATAGAAAATTGTCGAATTTTCTAATTTCAGTTGCAAATGTGTTTAATTAAATTGACCGCCGTTCATAATGGAATCTACCAAAACTTTGAGCCGTTGGCATGATTTCAAGGGCGTTAATATTGATATGTGACGGTAATGTTGATATCCAGAAAATGGTTTTTGCAATATCTTCTGATGTTAAATAAGCGATATTTTCATATGCTTTATTGGCTTTTTCATGATCACCTTTATATCTGATTTCCGAAAAGTTAGTTTTAACCATGCCTGGTTCTAAACAGGTGACGCGAACATTGGTGCCAGCAAGATCAGCACGTAAATTGAGTGAAAATTGATGAATGAAGGATTTTGTTGCTCCATAAACATGACCACCTGGATAGGGATAAGTCCCAGCAATTGACCCAACATTAATTATAAGGCCTTGTTTGCGCTCAACCATTTTAGGCAGTATCGTATGCGTTGTATATAATACGCCTTTGATATTAGAATCGACCATTATGTCCCAATCATCCAAATCAGATTTTTGAGCTGGATCCATGCCTAAAGCAAGTCCTGCATTATTTATAAGAATATCAATGTCATTAATTGAGGAAAGTGCTTTAGTAACTTTTTCTTTGTCACGCAGATCAAGAAGTAAGGGTGTTACAAGATTAGGATATTGTGATTTTAATTGTGCTAGTTTTGCTTCGTTTCTGCCAATGGCGATAATGTGATCATTGTTTTGAGCAAAAAGATGAAGGCTTGCTTCGCCAATACCTGATGTTGCACCTGTTATACATATTTTCATTTTATACTCCTGTTTAAAACTGTGGAGGGCGTCAGACTTCGGGTTTCGTATGCTCATGTATGAAGGGATACACTCCGCGTGTCTCACCCTCGTCTTCCTACTCACATTTTGAAACCGTTCGTATATTATCCCTTATTTTTTTTTGCTTTTTTCCAATAATTTTCTTTTTCATCAAGATTCATCGTGTTGAAATCTTGACCTTCAAGTGTTGCCAAAAGATAGGCTTCTTCAAAACGTGTACGATATTTACGTGCGCATTTTCGCATTGCGTGTTCAGGGTCAAGGTGTAAAAATTGAGCAATACCAATAACGCTTGCAAAAAGATCACCTAATTCGCCGAGAATTTTTTCTTCATCAGCTTTTATATTGATTTCATGAACCAATTCATTAAGTTCTTCTTGTGTTTTGGCAAGAACTTGTTGAATTTTTTCGAATTTAAATCCTAATGAACTTATCTTTTTTTGAATTTTTAAAATTTCTAAATGTGCTGGTTGGTGAGCTGAAATATCGCTCAATATGCCTTTTTGTGCTGGCACATCTTTTTTTTCTGTCTGTTTTATTTTTTGCCAATTGAGGGCAACTTCATCAGCCGTTAAATTTTGCGATTTTTCAAAAACATGAGGATGGCGTCTGATTATTTTGGCAGATACGTTTTCAACAATATCGTTAAAATTAAATTCATTTTTTTCGTCAGCAAGTTGTGCTTGTAAAACAATTTGAAGTAAAAGATCGCCTAATTCTTCCTTAATATCTACGGGTTTTTTCGTTTCAATCGCTTCAACAGTTTCGTAAGTTTCTTCAATAAGATGTGGCACAAGACTTTGGGGTGTTTGTTTCAAATCCCAAGGACATCCTGTTTCAGGATGCCTAAGGGCCTTGATAATACTAACGAATTTTTCTATGGGGTGATGATCCATTTTTCTGAATAACCTCAATTGTTTTTGCAACAAGCTGAGGAATTTGTACATCAAAAGAAGCGCTAAGGGAATAGGGTAGAATATGCATATTGTTTTTAAAGAAGGGGCTTTCAGTTTGGCCTAAGGTGCTCCATTCTTCAACTTTTGTGAGTTGAATGACTTCTACACCTAATAATGCTGCAAGATTGGCTTCATGCGAGAAGGGCGTAATAACAAAAGATAATTGGCTTAGAAAAGCTGATTTTTCTTCGCTGCTTGCATCTTGAGGATAAGGACAGGGATGAATGCCGTAATTGGGTTTAAGTTCAAGATTTATGTCATGTGTGAGTGCAAAAAAATCTATATTGGATTGTTTGAATAAGGGTTCCCATTTTTCCCAGAAAGGATTCAAGAAACGATACAATTCTGGGTTGATGCCAACTTTAAGGCGATTATTGAGGTGTTTTGACTCATTTTGCCAATATTCAAGTCGTTGAGGTGCAGGCTTTAAAGCGGGCAATGTTAAATGTGCTGCATAATTGTTAAGTCTATATTGTGCTAGATCACCAAGTTGCACCCAATAATCATGCTCAATTAGGGTTTTTTGTCCAAAAAGATGATATTTTTTGGTATTAATTTCAATTTGTTCAGATGTGATAAAGCTTGTGCTATTGAAAGAACGCGCCAAAAGACTTAATGAATCTTGATTTGCTTCAATCGTACAATGCTTTGACTCTTCTATGATGCCTTGAAAAAGTGATGCAAAAAGAAAAAAATAAGGTGCATTAAGATCATTTACAATCAAGATTTTTTTGTCTTTTAGGGGTTCGCCTTGCCATTTTTTATTTTTTTGTAATTGTGGAAAAATATGTGTTGGAAAATCAGTGCATTCTGATCGTTTTTCAAAATCTTTGAAGCCTTCTAGATTGCCACGACGAAGATTCATGAGTCCTTTTTCATATAAGGTATCAGCATCATTTGGATGTTGCGATAAAATATCTTGTAGAACAATATCGGCTTGATCCCACAAATCAAGCTGAACAAAAATCCGTGCTAAAATACGTTTGGCTTGCAATCCTAGGGGTTGAAGTTCAAAAACTTGTTCAAGGCATTTAATGGCTGCTTGAAATTCACCTTGCTGGCAGCAAATATTCGCCGCTATTAACCAATATTCAGGTGTTTGTGGCGCGCGTGTTGTTGCTTCACGTAAGGCGGTCGTCGCATCATCAAGTAAATTCATTTTTATAAAAACATCAGAAAGGATGGCATATAATTGCGATTGATGGGGATAAAGATCAATACTTTTAATTAAGAAATGCGTCGCAAGTTCAGGCATATTATGTTGTACAAAAAATTCAGTGAAGGGGGTAATGCATTGTGTTAGTTCTTTTTCTGAAAGTCCTTCTAATGCATTTTCATTGAGTAAGATGTTTTTAATTTTTTCGGCATGATCAATAGCTTTGGTTAAATCTTGAATATAATTAATGTGTAATTTTTCGTCCAATGAGGGAAGAATCTCGTGAATAACACCGATTTTCTCGAAAACACCAAGATAGGTTAATTTATTTAAAAAAGGGGCATAATTGAGCAATTTTTTTCTCCCAGAGACTCATTTTAAAATCAGCGTATTTCTAAATTTAAAAATAATAAAGAGATTTAAAAAAAAACTTTGAGGAAAATGGATAAATGTGATTAGATTGATTCAAAGGAAAACAATAAAAAGATGTTTTAAGGTATGGGAGAGACAACACCCTTTAAGCGGCCTGGTATTTTTAGATCCGCTCATTTGCTTTATTTGGCACAAATTTCTTTTCAAGCACAACAATATGAAAAGGTGAGAGATTTATGTCTTGAAGTTCTTAAGTTGGCGCCTGATGATCCAGAGGCTTTGTTTTTGTTAGGTCTATCATATTATTATATGCAAGATCATATTCAAGCTATACCGTATTTTTTAAAACTTTTAGACGATGTGCCTGATTATCCAGAAGTACATTATTTTTTAGGTAAATGTTACAATTTTACAAATAATAATTTGAAAGCTATAGAACACCTTAATCTTGCTTTTTTATATGATCCAAAAAATAAAAAAGCGCCTTATTCGCTTTATGAAATTTATCGTGATACTAAATATTGGGTTGAGGCAAAAGAATATTTAATCCAAGTGATGTTATTATCTCCAAATGATAAAAAATTATGGATGGAATTTGGTCTATTATTAAAGAAACAATCATTTATTCATGAAGCAGAAGATATTTTAAACCGAACAGAATTGCTAGGCAATGGACTTTATCAAAAGCCTGCTTTAAACGCATTATATTCTTTGGGTGAATATTTGTTTTTAAGCAATGATGCTCAAAAAGCGAGTTTTGTGTTTCAAAAATTGCTGATGGAAGAAATAAACGATTTATCGTGTCTGTCTTATTTATCCTACATTGCTTTTTATAAAAAGAATATTAAACGTGGTTATGACTTATTAGTAGGTCTTGAAGAAATTGCTCAAAACTCAAGCCCAACAAGACAATTTGAAAAAAAGTTACCCATTTGGCGTGGCGAGGATTTAAAAAATAAAAAGCTTTATATTCGTAAAGCAAATTCAATTGCTATAGAATTGCTTGCGGCCCATTCTTACTCAGAACTTATAAAAGTTGCGCAAGAGATTTATATTGAGGTTTCTCCAACATTATTTGATCTATTCGTACACTCTTTTCCTAAGGCACATATTCTTGTTGAAAGTAATGATAAACAGGATATTGATGTTGATTACGAGATATCATCCTGTTGTCTTTTACGTTTGTTAAGGTCAGATATTACATTAGGTCAATATAAAAAGTCGTATATTAAAGTTCACGAGAAAGATAAAAAATATTGGCAAAAAAATGTGGATGCTTATGGATTAGGCATTAAAATAGGTGTTGATGCTTCTTTCTCTAAAATGTTTCCTCCAATCCAAGCTGATATGCCGCAAGCACAAGATTGGAACAATTTAGAACTTTATCACAATCAATTGCTGATCACCGTAAAGGGAGACCAAAAATTTGATTCAAAATTTATGAAATTAGAGGAAAAGCCAACAGATATTGTAGGTTTTTCGGCGCTTGTTTCGGCTTTGGATTTGATTGTTACAACCAATTTGGAAACGGCACATTTGGCAGGTTCTATGAATGTTCCCTGTTGGTATCTAACCAATGGATTTGAATGGTTTTTTTATGGCGAAGAATATCATCCTTTTTATAATTCGGTAACGATTTTTAAAAAAGATTACTTCAAGTCTTGGGACGTGTTAATGAATGATGTTAATAAAAAATTACAAGAAGAAAAAGAATAGACTTCTTTCGAAACTCTACTACTGCGGACGATTGATGCGTCGTTTCGGTACTCAGATCCTCATGTATATAAGGATACACTGCGGTCTTCCGTGCCGAACCTCCTATCACTCGTCTCACATTAGCGAGTTTCGAAAGGAGTCTAATAAATCATTAAAAATTAGGTGAGAAAATGTTTAAGACTGATTCAAGACGATTTACAAAAATATTTCCTGAAGGGTCTTTTAAAGATAAAACAATCCTTGTAACAGGCGGTACAGGCTCATTTGGAAAAGCTTTTGTGCAAGCTTGTTTGGATCGACTCGATTTAAAAAAACTGATTATTTTTTCACGCGATGAACAAAAGCAATTTGATATGCATGAAGAATTTTCGACACATCCAAAGCACAGTATTTTGCGTTATTTTATTGGCGATATCAGGGACATTGACCGCTTGGATATGGCCATGCGTGATGTAGATCATGTGATACATGCTGCAGCATTGAAACATGTGCCGATTGCTGAATATAATCCTTTTGAATGTATTCAGACAAATGTTCAGGGTACACAAAATGTCGTGATGGCGTCATTACGTAATAAAGTTCAAAAAGTTATCATTATTTCAACAGATAAAGCTGTTAATCCTGTTAATTTATATGGTGCTAGCAAATTAAGTGCTGAAAAAATAATGATTGCATCCAATCATCTAAGTGGCACGATTAAAACACGTTTTTCTGTTGTCAGATATGGCAATGTTGTTGCATCACGTGGAAGTGTTATTCCTCTTTTTAAACGTTTTATAGAGAGAGGTGAAAAATTTCTGCCTATCACCGATCCACGTATGACACGTTTTTGGTTAAAGCTTGAGGAAGGTGTTGACTTTGTTTTATCTTCCTTGAATTTAATGCGCGGTGGTGAAATTTTTGTGCCTAAAATTCCGTCTATGAAGGTAAGTGATATGGCGCGTTGGATGGCACCGCATTTGGAACATAAAGTCATTGGTATAAGGCCTGGTGAAAAATTGCACGAGACTCTTTTGACACAAAATGAAGCGTCTTACACAATGGATCTAAAAGATAGATATATTGTTCAACCATTTTCTATTTTTGACGATCACTTAACTTTTGATCCTAAAACGTCGCAAAAAGTGGATGATGATTTTTGTTATTCAAGCGATCAAAATCCAACTTTTTTGGACATTAATGATTTACCAAAATTAATGCAGGGAATGGCCGCATGAAAAAAGTTGCCCTTAAAGATCAATCATTTATTCCGTATGGTCAACAATGGATAGATGAAGAAGATATTCAAGCTGTCAATAATGTATTAAAAAGTGCTTTTCTAACTTGTGGTCCTATTGTTGACCAATTTGAAGTAGCGCTCGCTAAAAAAGTAGAAAGCCAGTTCGCTATTGCTGTTTCCAGTGGTACGGCTGCGTTACATTTATGTTCACTTGTGCTTGATTTAAAGCCAGGTGATAAAGTGATCGTACCAAGTATCACATTTTTAGCGACGGCCAATGCTGTTAAATATATGGGTGCTGACGTTATTTTCGCAGATGTTGACACTGAAACAGGTCTTATGTCTTATGAACATTATCTGCGTGCTTATGAAAGTGGCGGCAATGATGTTAAGGCTGTTTATTATGTGCATCTTAATGGTCAAGTGAGCGATGATTTTGTAAAGATTGCAAAAGATGCAAAACAAAAAAATATCTTTATTGTTGAAGATGCAGCACACGCAATTGGAACAAAACATAGTATTGATGACGATGTAGTAAAACCTGTTGGTTCGTGTGCAATAAGCGATTTATGTATTTTCTCGTTCCATCCTGTTAAAACCATTACGATGGGAGAAGGGGGGGCAATTACAACAAATAATGAGCATTATTACGAAAAGCTTAAAACCCTTCGTCATCATGGTATGGTCCGAGACCCCGCCCTTTTTACCTTGAAAGAATTAGCTTTTACGCATGAAGGGCAGCCTTATCCTTGGTATTATGAAATGTCTGAAATGGGGTTTAATTATCGTGCAACAGATATTCATTGTGCCTTGGGTTTAAGTCAATTAAAAAAATTGGATTATTTTGTTGCACGTCGTCAAGAAATTGTGCGTCTTTATGATGATGCGTTTGAGTCTTTAACTTCTTTACTAAGGCCTATCCCAAAAACAGATCCGAATTTAACAGCTTTTCATCTTTATCCAATATTGATTGATTTTTCTGCACTTAAAAAAAATCGCTATCAGGTCATTCAAGAGTTAAAGAATTTAGGCATTGGTACGCAAGTTCATTATATGCCTTTACCTCTCCACCCGTTTTATAAAGAGAATTATAGGACGTCTAATATTCCAGGCGCTATGATCTATTATTCTAAGGTATTATCCTTGCCGCTTTATCCTAAGATGCGCAATGATGATGTGTTTCGGGTTATAGATGCTGTGCGAGATGTTATTCGAACCTAAACATTTTCTAATCGTTCTCTTAAGTATATTTTTGGCTATTCTTTTTCCAATGCGTTCCACGTCTTTCAAAAGAATGGCCTATTTTTGTCGCTTTTTTAGCAATTTTTTCGGCTGTGAGTGTAAGAAAATTTATAGTCGCGTTTTTGAAACGAACATATTTTTGAGATGGGTTTTCATGAGCAATTTCTTTTTTTATCTTGATTCTGCCATGGTTTTCTCCATTGACGTTAATATCATATTTGCAAATCATTAAATTGTTTTTGGTTTCATCTGATGGTTTAAGAATGATATGAGCAGAAGAATTTGCCATAATTTCTTGAAGATGTTTGTAATGTTCTGATTTTTTGTTAAGAGTATAAACAACAACATTGTGTTGAAGATTGCCCTCAGAGGTTAATTTGGTAAGGGGTGCATTATTATTTTCTGTATCTGTTGAAAAAAAAGGCCAAGAATGAATGTCATGTATATTGTTCTCTGTATAAATTAAGGCTGCAAATGCGAGCGTGCAAAGAAAGGTTGCAAAAAAATAAATACTAAATTTTTTAAGAAATTTATTCATAGAGGTCTCCTATGAGCTTATAAAAATGTATAAAAGGCATAATAGCTGCATAAAATTAATACAATGTTTTGTAGGATTAGGCAATGATTAATGTTTCACGAATGGGCGGATTTTTTAGTGTATTACTTTTGACGAGTATTTATTTAATTAGAATTTGTGGCCTAAATTTTATATTAAGATTATTGCGTACTATATAATCAAAAAAGAACGTGATATCTTTATTGTGTATAATTGTTGCTTGTTTGTTAGTCAAAACAAATGAATAAGAAACATTATTACAAGTTATAGTGAAATGAGTTGAAAATCTTACAAAGTTGCTATAAAACAATGTGTTATGAGTTATTCAGTAGATTTAAGAGAGAAAGTGCTCTCTTACATTGAAGAAGGAGGAAAAAAATCTGCAGCAAGTAAATTGTTTAAGAT
>JAUXUR010000056.1 GCA_030680745.1 Alphaproteobacteria bacterium | reverse complement strand
TTGATTTTACAAGGCCAGCATTATTCGCCGGACTTGCTTCGCTGCTTAATGCTCTTGATGTATTCAACAAATATGAGGTCAATAATCTTAGGCAAATGCTTCTCAATGTTATAGGAGAAGCATTTGTGTAGATACCTATGGAACAAGTCGCGGGACGTAGGAGGGGTGGTGCGTTTTTATTAGAATTTACTCTATACTCTATTTTGAAGGAAATTTAATCAACCCAAACAATATTGGGTGCTTCAGTTAGTGTAATTATGTAATTTTTTAAAACAGTACATTCTTATTTACAATGAATTCAAATAATAAAAAAAGCTACACCTCAATCCAAATTGTGTATTTAGAAAGAGGTGTAACTTTTTTTTATAAAAGATAAAAGCGTAAAATTTAACCCTGTGGTGGAAGAACACCAATGCGTGTTTCTGGTTTGCCTGGTTTACCTTCCGTCCAAAGGTAATAAGGCGGTTCACCAGATTGGTTTAATTCATATTTATAAGGCTGTTTTCTAAACGGATCTGTTGGCATAGATTTAAGGAATGGTCCGCCACCGCTTACCCATTCAGTTGCTTCTTCTGCATTTGATGGTTTTTCAATCAACGCATTAAGGCCTTCTTCGGTTGTTGGTAAGCGCGCCATATTAAGTTCATAAAGTTCAAGTGCACCTTTAATATTTTCAATTTGAATTTTTACCGCATTTATATTTGCTGTATCACTTTTGTTGAAAATTTGTTGAGCGACAAGGCCCATAATTGTACCAATAATGACAAGCACAATAAGAATTTCCATAAGAGAAAAACCAGATTGGGCACGCCTTTGGTTGAGTGTCAGTGTTTTAATCATCTTAATCTCCTGTCTATTAATAAATTAGTATAGTCGCCTTACTGTAAGTCAGTAACGCTTTGTATACCAACAACAATCCCCCCTACAATAGAACCGATGAGCGCACCTACAATCATGATTGAAAGAGGCTCAATAAGTGCTAAAAATTTTTGCATACGATCTTTACTCGAACGTTCGTAAAGTGTTGATAAAGATTGTAGCATTTCAGCCAAATTCCCAGCTTTTTCACCAACAGAAATAAGATTGATACTGATGGGGGCAAAGTGGGTATGGTCTCTTAACGCATTGGCAAGTGAAGCGCCAGCACGTACGGAAATGGCAACTTGTGTCATTTGTTGTTGAACACTCGGTGTTTTGAGGCCTGATTTCGCGAGCTCTAATGCTTGCATTAAAGGAATCTTATTGCGCATTAATATGGCAAGCAATGTTGCCCAACGGCCTGTTTCAGAATCTTTCATCCATGATCCAAAAATAGGAATGGATTGAGAAATCTCAAGCGTTCCTTTTTGAACAGCAGGTATGCGGAACAAAAAGACTAACAGAGCAATAAAACCAGCAATAATGCCTAGGACTAAATACATATTATCGCGTAAATACATACCAGATCCCATGACAATACGTGCAAGTCCTGGAAGTTGATCTATTTTTCCTTCGAAAAGAGATTCAAATTTGGGCACAACAACCGTAAAAATGAAGAAAACAGCGCCAATACCTGCGAAAATGAGAATGGCAGGATAGGTGAGGGCAGATCGAATATCTTTTTTGATATCCAAATCATATTGCATTTGTTTGGCAGAATCGGCGAGGGCTGATTCTAAATTACCTGTGATTTCGCCAGCAGCAATAAGTTGATCAACATAAGAGGGTAATTTGGGCAGGTTTTTCTTAAGCGTTACAGAAAACCGTTCACCACGTTTAAGATCACCATTAATGTTCTCAAAAGCAGTCGTAATATCAGGGTGAATACCAGAACTTGCCATGGATTCAACGCCATCAGCGAGTGGGACACCTGCTTTTAAAAGAACAGCAAGTTCTTCAAGGACCATAATATGATCTTGGGTTTTGAGTCCGCCTTTGAATAAAGTGAAACCTTTTGTTTTTTCTTCCTTTTCAATGGATAAAGAGACTAAGCCTTGAGATTTTAAATTGCGTTGAACTTCACGTTCATTTTCAGCTGTAACCTTACCTCGAATCGTCCTACCGTCATTATTGAGTGCTTCATATTGATACACAGGCATATTTAATCCTCCTGTGCTAGGCCGGTGACACGTAAGACTTCGTCAATGCTGGTTTCGCCATGATATGCTTTGATAAAGCCGTCATCGCGCAATGTTCTATATCCTTGTGATTTGGCCATACGGACAATATCTTTGGCAGATGCTTTTGCCATAATAAGATCTTGGACTTCTTTGGTTACGTTGGCGAGTTCGTAAATACCTAAGCGACCGCGATAGCCAATGCCTTGGCATTCATGGCAACCTGTGGCTTGTCTAAAGTTCGGTTGACCTTTGAACAATTTAGGATAATTGCTACGTAATTCGGCAATATGACGAGAAACTTCATTATTATCAGGTGTATAGGGCTGTGCGCATTCTTGGCAAAGACGACGCACAAGGCGTTGTGCTTGAACACCAAGAACGGACGACGCCACTAAGAAAGGTTCAACACCCATATCTGTCAGACGTGTAAAGGCGCTTAAAGAATCATTGGTGTGTAAGGTTGAGAAAACAAGGTGGCCCGTAAGCGCCGCTTGAATCGCAATTTCCGCCGTTTCAAGATCACGAATTTCCCCAATCATAATGGTGTCTGGATCTTGACGTAAAATGGATCTGAGTGCGCGAGAAAATGTAAAGCCAATATCTGAAAGCACTTGGACTTGCGTAATGCCTTGAATATTAAATTCGACAGGATCTTCAATGGTAATGATTTTAGCATCACCTGTGTTGATTTCTTCAAGCGTTGCATAAAGTGTTGTTGATTTACCAGAACCTGTGGGACCGGTAACCAAAAGAATACCATGAGGTTGGCTAACCCATTCGCGGAAAAGGGCTAAATGATCTTCAGCAAAACCAATGCGTTCCAGTTTATAAGATTTGCGTTCTTTAGGCAGAAGGCGCATGACGATGGATTCACCATAAACGCCAGGCAGCGAAGATACACGCACATCAACATCTTGGCCGCTAATACGTGTGCTGAGACGTCCATCTTGGGGTAAGCGTCGTTCGGCAATATCAATGCCTGAAATAAGTTTAAGGCGAGACGCAACAGCATCAAAACGATCACGGGGTAATGTTAATTTGTTTTGAAGAACACCATCGATGCGGTAACGAATATGAAAAACGCGTTCACCGGGCTCAATGTGAATATCTGATGATCCTTCGTTAAAGGCTTGTGCGAATGTATTGTTGACAAGTTCAACCACAGGGGCTTCTTCAGCGAGTTCACGCAAATGGCTGATTTCATCGCCCACAGTGCCGCGATTTAGATCTAAAGAATGGCGCAAATGTTCAAGGGAACGATCTAAATCTTGCGCACGGGCAAGCCACCATTGATGGACTTTATTAGGGATAAGTTTGAGAAGTGTTTCTTGCAAATAAGGATTTAAAGGGTCGCGTGCTGTAATAAAGACAGTGTCTTCATTTTTATGCCAAGCAAGAATTTCTTGATCCAGAAACCAATCGGCTGGAATGTCGTAAAGGTCAGCACATTCTACAAAAAATTTGGAATCAGTAGGGAGGATTTCTTTCGAAATGATAGGCATATTAAGTTGTTCAGAAAGCGCTTTATAAAGAACATCTTCAGAAACAGCGCCAATACGAATGAGAATTGATCCTAATCGTCCGCCATATTGTTTTTGAAACGATAATGCTTTTTTAAGATCGTCTTCATTTACATGGCCACCATCAAGCAGTATAGTACCGATTAATTTTTTGGGAAGAGGTAATTCGATGTGGGATAACTCAGTGGGCAATGAAGCTTCTTTATGTTCTGCCAAGTCTTCAGGCATAGTGACGGGTTTGTTTGCATTAGGATTTGTTGTTGTGATATCTGTTGCTTCTGTCATTTTTTGCCCAAAAACTAAAAATGGTTGTTTTAAAAATATGCGCGTGTTCTATAAATAATTGTATCATAAATTTATAGAAATGAATAGGTTCTGTTAAAAATGATTGAGTTACCTAATTTTATAATAGTTATCCTTGGGTGTCTTTTAAGTCTTGCTTGGGGAAGTTTTATGGGGGCAGCGTTTTTTCGCATTCCTTTGCGGTTTAGTACAGAAAATACTTTTGTATTGTCCTTGTGGAAGGGACGGTCAGAATGTCCTTGTTGTCATCATGTATTGTCGGTTTTTGATTTGGTGCCCCTTTTTTCTTGGATTTTTTTGAAAGGTAAATGTCGTTATTGTCACTCAAAAATTGGATCATCTTATTTTTTAATTGAATTTTTTGCGCTTCTTGTGTTTTTGGTTAGTTTTTATGTGCTTTCATTGGGATATATAGCGATTTTTGTGAGTCTTATCGCAACAACTTTATTAATTATGTCTTTGATTGATTTAAAATATTATATTTTGCCTGATGAATTGCAATTATTGTTACTGATTTTGTTTGTTGCCTTATGTTTGACATCTGACACGCCGATTGATTTATTACTTAATGGATTTTGGGGGCTTTTGTTAGGTGCGGGTCTTTTGCTTTTGGTGCGTATTGTTTATTTATATTGGCGCGGGATCGAAGGCATTGGTTTGGGGGATATAAAACTTGTGGGCATTGCAGGTCTTTATATAGGTATGCAGGGTATACCATTTATGTTATTGATTGGTAGTCTATCAACACTTTGTATTGCAATTCCTTATATGTTGATTCAAAAGAAGAAAGATATGAAATTAATGCTTCCTTTTGGGCCAGGTCTTGCTTTGGGGTTTTTGGTGACTTTTGTTCTACAATATGCTAAAGTTCTCCCGCTTTGATAGTCTATTGAAAGTTAAGAGTTTTTAAGATGAATTATGGAATCGGTTTGCGCACAACGCGTGTTCAAGCAAGACGTAAAAAACGTCAAAAATTTATTTTATTTTTATGTGTTTTAGGCGTTGTTTTTCTTTTTGGGTGGTTTTTTTATAAACTAGGCATGTATAAGATTGAAAATAAAGAAGCTGCATTATTGTTAGAAAACGAAAAATCGCAGCAGAATCTTCAAATTTTAACTGAAAAAATTGAAGCCTTAGAACAGAATATGGATAAAGCCTTATCCGAAACCAAAACGTGGCAGGAGCGTTATCAACGTGATGTTCCACAAGGACCGGGCAAGGATTTATATGATGTCATGCGCAATAAACTTGAATCTGGTATTTCGTTGGATAGATTAAGTTTTGTGATCAGAAACACTGAAAAAGAATCAAAATGTTCTGAAAAACCAATTGTTAAGAAAGTATTGCTTAAAGCGGGGGCCAAATCAGCAAACACCGAAATCGCGCCGTTTTTTGATGACCAGCTTTTCCTTCAGGGGATTGGAATACCACAAAAAAATGCAGATGGTAGCCATGAATTTTGGTTTGATCCGCATTTACCAGTGACGATTTTTTTAAATCATGTAACGGGTAAAAAGCATGAAGCAAAAGGCGTTTTACCATTCCAAACGAATTTCATCGTAGGTGATCATAATTATCATTTTAATGTGCGTTCTGGACCGCGAGGCTATGTGCATGTGAGTGGTACGATCTGCGATTACCCTTAAGACTTCTTTCGAAACGCTACTATTGCGGTCGATTGATGCGTCGTTTCGGTACTTAGAGCCGTGATGTTATTAAGAATACAAGAGGGAACCCGTGCCGAATCTTCTATCGCTCGTCTCACATTAGCGCGTTTCGAAAGATGTCTAATAGAATTCAGTGAACTCTTTTGGGTTGTTCACTGAGTATTAATTTTTATAGTGTGACGTAAAATTATGTTGTTTGCTCTGCTAAAGGGTTCGTCTCTACATTAGATTCTTTACGTAGTCGTGAGAATGTGTTTTGTAATGTCTTAATGATTTCTTTTTGAGGATCATTGGTGTTTTTAATCGATTGAAAGATTTGATAGAAAAAATTATAAAGGGATGCAAAACTTCTTTTTCCAAGTGTTAGGGTTGTATTTTTCTGAATATCGAGCGCAATATTATTGAACAACTCATTGAGTTCTTCTTCTTCTAACTGATCAATGTTGTCGATGGTTTTAAGGCGGTTTTCAGTGTAATCACAAATTTTAGTTATCATTTCTTTTTTTGTTTCATAGGATAATTTTGAATTATAATCCCTATGTTCTGAATGTTTACGTTTTACAGTTGATTTTCTTTTTTCTTTTTTTAATTTGTTGGTTTTATCAAAATCATCAAATGCTTTGCGTAGTTCTTTCAGAATGTTTCTGTGATTACCGTTTAGGTTTGGGTTTGATTTCATAAGACGCTGAAACATAATATTAAGAGCTCCAAAACTTCTTTCCCCTCTTGTTAATGCGTAATTTTTTTGAATATCAGTTGCTATAGAATTCCAAATATTAATTTGAATGGTTTTATATGTTGATAATTCTATGTCATAGCTTTCTTCAATTTTTTTAGAAATGTTATCATAAATAATTTGTATAGATTCGTTTTCTGTGTTGTTTTTCATATTTTCTTTTATGTATTCGCTTGCATAAGAAATTAATCTATCCATATCTTCTTTTTCTTTTAAAGAAACTTTTGTAGTTATTTCATCAATAATGACGTTTGTTGTATAATTAATTATATTGTCTGAAACATAATTAATTATGTCTGTCATCATGGCTTCTTTTTGTTTTGCTGTTAACCATTTCCATGATTTTTTAGGTTTGTTTTTTTTAACATTAAAAATATTTCCGTTGTCGCTTGCTTTTTCTTGTATTTTTTGTTTTTTTATAGGTGGTTCAGAATTGTCTAATGTAATAGTTGGATATAGCATAAAATTTGGAACATCATAATCACTAAAATGAATGATTTTGTTTTTATCGATTGTGAATTGATCGTTTTCTTTAAGGTCATCATTGATATTAGTAAGATCAATTGGTGTATCTTTTGCTGAATAGGATGTATTTGTTAGTAAAACTAATGCAAAAATATGCGTATATAGAAGTTTTTTCATTTTTATGTCCATTTATATAGATTGTAAAATTAAATATTTTTTTATAATGTGTTATTTGTTTTATATTGTCAATAAAAATATTTTTTATTTATGTAGTATGGTTTGTTTTTTTTAATAAAATATTTAATTTTTCTTTAATTTTTAAGCTTTCTTGCGTATTACTTATTTGATCCAAATAGGAAGCTTTGAAATAAAGGCCTAAAGGATGATTTGGATTAATGATTAAAGCGTCATCAATTTTTTGTTGGTTTATCTTTTGAATAATTAATATTTTATTTGTGTATCTGTTTAAAAAAAATTGCAAATGAATATAAAAATTGTTATGGTTTAAATATTTAAATATTAGGTGGTCTATTATTATAATGATATACAAAAAAACTATAACTACAATATTTGTTGTTTTTATTTGTTTTTATAGTGCATTAAGTGATGCGCATAAAAATAAAATCAATGAAACAATCAATGCGGAAACTGAGTGCGCGCATATTTCTATCGTTCCCACATGTGATGTTTTGCCAGTTTGTTCTGCAAATGGCGTGACTATTGCACCTGAGTTAACAACACCTGTTCAATCTTTATTGAATCTTGCGCCTGTTTATCAAGAAGGCTTAAGTGGGTTGAATCAAATTGGTGCCGTGATTGAGTTTGGAAAACCTGAAGTTACACCTCCAGGGCTTCATGGAGTTGTTCTTAATATTATAGAGAGTAAATTATGTGAACATCCTTCCATGGTATCGCAAGTTGTTTCAAGCAGAATAAAAGGCATCGGTATTGCACCGAATGCGCGTCTTTTTTTAGGTACAAAGAATTCTATCATTGATGGCATGAAGGTTACTGGGATTGAAGATGCAATTAAATTGGCAATTCGAGCAGGTGCCAAAGCTGTCAATTTATCAATTAAGGAAAAAGATTTTATATTTGGAGAAAAAGATTCATTGTCAGCTGATTTTTTAAATGGCGTTAGATATGCACTTAAGTATGACATTCCTGTTTTTATCGCTGCTGGTAATGATAAGGAAATATTAGAAGAATCTTTATTTTTTAAAGATATTATTGAAATAGAAAGTTTGAGTAAAGATTCTTTGATTGTTTTTGCGACTGGTTTTGATTACCCAAATGAAGCGTTTGATCGTGACGATCTTTATTTTTCCTCTTCATATTCTGCACGAATAACGAGTTGTAATCCAGGATTAAAACGTCATGTTTTGACCGCACCTTCCCGTGTGAGTGCTTATTGTTTTAATAACGATGATCCGTATGAAAAAGATCAATTTTTGTTGAAAGCAGTAAAGGGAACTTCTTTTGCATCACCTGCTTTAATGGGTGTTTATTTGTTGCTTTCTGAATTTTCAGAACGTGCTGGTTATTTAGCATCTGCAGATATCATTGCTTGTATGCGTGCTACGGCTTGGAAAAAGGAAGCATATAAAGAAAATGAAGAAGAAATTTGGTATGGTTGTGGTGTTGTTGATGGCGGTGAAGCGCTTAAAGCTTGCAAGCTTCTTGTGAAGGCACGAAAATTAGCTGTAGAAGAACATTGCAATGAGTCATTAGACGTCTGGAAAGAATATTTAGCTATATTAGGGCATCATGTTCGTTTAGATTATTTTATTGAACTTAAAAATATCGATGAAAAATGTATGCAATCTAATGATTTTTATGAACAATTTCTTAGTTTTTGGTCTTGTTTTTATGAAGGGCAATCGAAAGATCGCGAACAAGCATTTCAATTGTTTGAAGAAGGAATGTACAATGAATGTCGTGAATCTGTTAATAAGATTGTACGCAAAGCAAAAACAAGAAAAATGCTTGAAATCGTTTTGCATGATTTAATTGATTTAAAAATCTATGTTGATTATTTATCGTTTGATGCAGGGTTTAAAAAATTCGATTTTTGGCTTGATTCTTTTATTGTATGTGAAAAAAATGAAATAATTGCATCAATTTATAAAGGTCTCTATAACTTTGAAAAAGCTGTGCCTATCTTTCAATTATCCATGGATGTGCGCAATGGTATTGGCATATTTTCTGAATTGCTTGATGTCATTGAAGATTTAGTCGAAAAAAAATGGTTTGAAAATTGTGATGATGTGGTCGTTCAGATTATTAAAGAACGTATCGAGGGGCTTACCAAAAAGTTAGAGCAATTTGAAATGCCGATGGATTTATTTAAAAGATATTTACGTTTGATCATTGCTTTATCAGTGGATGAGCAATAATTGTTTCAGCTTTTCTTGAATCTTTAAGCTGGCTTCTGTATTTGATCGTGGGTGATCATCATTATCATTTTATGTATGTTCAGGATCGCGAGGCTATGTGCATGTGAGTAGTACGACCTAGGATTATCCTTAAAGAGCTCAGTGAACTCTTTTGGGTTGTTCACTGAGTATTAATTTTTATAGTGTGACGTAAAATTATGTTGTTTGCTCTGCTAAAGGGTTCGTCTCTACATTAGATTCTTTACGTAG
>JAUXUR010000055.1 GCA_030680745.1 Alphaproteobacteria bacterium | reverse complement strand
ATGCAATAATTCCATCAGCTGCATGGTACCAATCCTATGTATGTGTTTGTTTTTATAGGATTATAAACATCATGCAGTGTTTATGGAATTTTTATTATTTTTCAACGTATTATAAAAATATTTCGTGTGGATCTCTCAGGGACAAGCCGCGGGACGTAGGAGGTGAGGAGTAAATAGTTGTTAAATATCAATATGTTGAAACACTTGTGGGTAATGATATGCTCGCGGCTTGTTCGCGGGATCCAGAAAACGTTTAAGAAGGTACGATAAACAATTTTCTGCAGACTTTTGCATCATGGATCCCGCGGACAAGCCGCGGGACGTAGGAGGTGGAGTTTAAATATCAAAGCAACTTAATAATGATTACAAAACGCTATCAAGAGCTTCTTCGTCAATATGCGCATTGTATTTTTTAAGCAAAGCTTCTTCGAGTTGATCCATGATGTCTTTCTTTAAATCACTTTCAAGTGACTTCGTAATTTTTTCTTCGCTTTCTTTTTCTTTTGTCGTGATCGGAATGATACGATCCAATTGTGCAACAACGTAATCTGAACCACTTAAACCCATTTCAACACCATTTGGTTTTTCTTTAAACAATGTTGTTAAAACATTGCGCGGGAAAATACCTTTCAAAGGTTTACCATCACGTGTAAACTCTTCAGTTGTTTTAACTTCTAAATTATTTGCTTTTGCAAATGTCGTTAGAGCTTGACCTTTTTTAACCTCAGCAACAATTTCTTGTGCCTTCTTTTCCGCCATTTCTTTTTGCTGTTGCATCGTCCACAATTTTTTAACTTGATCTTTAACATCGTCCAAAGGCTTTAAAGTCTTTGGTAAAATTTCTTCAACTTTAACAATATAATACTCGCCTTGTGTGTTTTCTTGAATTGAAGAAACCTCTTTTAAAGGCGACGCAAAAACTGTTTGAACAATTTCTTGGCTAGGTGCTTTTGTAGGATCTTTTGAATCTTCCGTCTGCACTTTAGCAACACCCATATTATCAACAAGATCAACATGTTGGAGAGGTGCATCCATTTCTTTAGCAATATCTTCAATAGATATACCTTCAGAAACCTTTTCGTCAATTTTATTTGTTTTATCAATAAGTTGATCTGTTGCACGCGCTAATTTTTCTTTCTCAGCAATATGCGACTTCACTGTTTCAAATGAATCAACGCCTGCTTTTTCAATTTTTTTAATACGTGTGATATAAAATCCATCTTTTGTTTGGAGTGGCTCACTAATTTCACCCAAAGGAAGAATTAAAACAGCGTCTTTAATTTCTTCAGGAATATCATCAGATGTCACAAGACCCCAATCATTATACGTCACTTTTTCTTTACCCATCGCATCAACAATTGCTTGAGGTTCTTTCTTCGCAATCAACTGATTTTTAACGTTTCGTGCTGCATCCATATCATGGGTAATAAAAGCATCAACTTCGCGTTTTTCAGGACGTGTATATTCTTGGATATTATCGTCATAAAGCTTTTTTAATTCTTCATCACTCATTTGAATTTTTTCAGCTTCTTGCTTTGGATTAAACTTAATAAGCTTAAAACTACGATATTCAGGGGCCATAAATTTTTCCCCTTTTTCTTCATGATATTTTTTCAAATCTTCATCTGTTGGTTGTAAAGCTGTCATAGAGTCATTTGGAATTTTTATATATTGCGCAACACGTTTTTCATTTTTAAAATTATACATATCATCAACAAGTAAACTTGGTGGTTTTATAGCACTTCCAAGCGTATCACTTAATGCTAATTGTACGATTCTGCGTTGTGTATCAAAAATATAACTGGCTTCTGATTTACCCATCATCCCCATAAATCTTTTGAAATGCTCAGCATTAAACTGACCATCTTCTGTTTTAAACATGGGGTTTTTTAAAATTGAATCACGAATTTGGCCTTCACCAACCCGTAATTTAAATTTTTCAGCAAATCGTTTAATAGATGCATCTTTTAAAAGATTTTGTACAACATTACGATGCATACCTTGTTGTTTAAGCATATCAATGTTAAATTCTTGACCAAATTGTCTGGATATTAAATTGCCATAATTAATAACTTCCTGTTTTACTTCTAAGGATGTTATTTTATGGCCATCAACGCTTGCAACAACAGTAGCATTTGGATCTTTAACAAAAATATCTGCTATACCCCAAGCTGCAAAAGAGATGATAATAAGACCCATCAAAATTTTGATGATCCATGAACCTGCGTTAGAACGTAAAAACTGTAGCATCGTTACTCTATCTTTTTTCGTTGAACTTTCGACACATGTTACGAATGATTTGTGTCGCATGCAAGATGCATTATCGCACAAAATTGTGTATTTAATAAAGTGTTGATCTTAACTTAAGGAAAGAATATGCAAAAATTAATTGTCGCCAATTGGAAAATGTACGGTTCAAAGACCATGGCGGAGGCATTTCTAAAGACGTTTTTAGATTCAAAAACAGATACTTACACTTACATTTTTTGCCCTCCTTTCACACTTTTAGCGTCATTTGAAAAATTTTTGAATAGCCAAAAATATATATTAGGGGCACAAAATTGTTCTTCATTTGAAAATGGTGCTTTTACAGGTGACATTTCAGCTGAAATGCTAAAAGAATTCAATTGTTCTTATTGTCTTATAGGGCATTCTGAAAGACGGCAAATTTATCATGAAGATGACGAAAAAATATTAACGGCCAAAATTCAACAATTATTAAAACAGCAAATCACACCTATTTTTTGTGTGGGTGAAAGCCTAGAAGATAAAAAACAAGGAACAGCTTTTCAAAAAATTGAACATCAATTGAATGTACTGAAAGGGATAAACGATGAAATTGTTATCGCCTATGAACCGATCTGGGCGATTGGCACAAACAAGGTACCAAACATTCAAGAAATTAACGAAATGCATCAATTTATAAAAAACCTTTACTTAAAACCTTTGAAAGTCCTTTATGGAGGATCCGTCAATCCCCAGAATGCAGCTGATATTCTTACCTCAGATCAAGTTGACGGCATTCTTGTAGGGCGCGCAAGCCTTGAAGTTGCATCACTTTTGGCATTGAAAGAACGTTAAAAATAAAAAAAGTAAATTTTGGCTTGAAATATATGGCAAAAAAATGGTAATTAAGTAGGATGGGCTGAAATCAATTTTACGTCCAAACGAATAAATATAAGGAACGAAAATGATCACTTTTCTATTGGTTGTTCATATTATCATTGCGATCGGCCTAGTTTTCTTCATCCTTATGCAGCACAGCGAAGGTGGTGCCTCGGGATTTGTTTCTGGTCAAATGGGCAACGTTATGTCCATTCGTGGAACAGCTAATTTTATGACAAAAACAACAGCAATTCTTGCCACGCTTTTCTTTTTATCAAGCATTGGTCTTGCAATGTATTCAAAATCTGCAAGCAAGCCTAAATCAATTGCTGATTCATTTAAAACGCATGCTCCAGAAGCTAAAAAAGAAGATGCTAAACCTCAAGTCCCTGTTGCACCAATTGCAGGACAAGCCCCAAAAGCTGTGACACCTCCTTTAGATACACCTAAAGTTGAAGAAAAAGCACCAGCAACTACGCCTGTTCAAGTGCCATCATCTACTGAAGCGCCAAAGACTGAAGCGTCCAAAACTGAAGCAACAAGTACAGCACAGCCAGAAGCTTCTGCTCCAACTTCTAATGTTGCTCAACCTGCTGAAGTGCCAGTGGCACCACAAGAAAATAATGAAGCGCCCAAAAATTAAATTTTGGGCTTGATCTTAGCCTGATTTTAAATCGGCATAATAAAAACTTAAAAGAGGCATAGTAGTTTATCTATACTCAAGCGGTTTCAAAATGTGGGTCAAGAAGATGAGCGGTGAAAACTGCTACGTGTATCTATTTATACATGAGCATGTTGAATCCAGAAATCTAACGCCCTCCACAGTTTGAAACAGAAAAAGTATAGTAAGCCTATTTTTGTATTAACCTTATAATATTATGAACATTTCGAGACTTTAAAAAATGACACGCTATATTTTTGTAACTGGGGGCGTTGCCTCTTCCTTGGGTAAAGGCATTGCGACTTCTGCTTTGGCTGCTATTTTGCAAACACGCGGCTACAAGGTCCGCATTCGTAAGTTTGACCCTTATCTTAATGTTGATCCAGGCACAATGAGCCCTTCTCAACATGGTGAAGTTTTTGTAACCGATGATGGTGGTGAAACGGATCTAGATTTAGGTCATTATGAACGTTTTACAGGCGTCTCATCTCAAAAAAGCGATAATGTAACATCAGGCCAAATTTATCAAGCGGTGATCCAAAAGGAACGTCGCGGTGATTACTTAGGTGCGACCGTTCAAGTTATTCCGCATGTCACTGATATGATTAAAGATTATATTACGCGCAATACAGAAGATCTTGATTTTATGATTTGCGAAATTGGCGGCACCGTAGGCGATATAGAAGGGCTTCCTTTCATTGAAGCGATTCGCCAATTGGGGAATGAATTTGGTAAAAACCAAGTCCTCCATATCTACTTAACACTTTTACCCTATATCCCATCTGCCGGTGAATTAAAAACAAAACCAACACAACATGCTGTTAAAGAATTATTAAATCTTGGGATACAACCTGATATTTTACTCTGTCGTTCAGATCGTCCTTTTGACGAAGGCACTAGATCCAAGATCGCTTTATTTTGTAATGTTCCCATTCAAAATGTAATCGCAGCCCTTGACGTTGATACTATTTATTCCGTCCCCACACGCTATCACCAAGAAGGTTTTGATCGTCAAGTCTTAAAACATTTTGCTCTTCCCAATGATGAAAAACCAAATATGGCGCAATGGGATTCGATTGTTGCTAAAATTCGCAATCCAAAAGAAACGATTCGCATTGCAATCGTGGGCAAATATACATCCCATCTTGATTCTTATAAATCACTCATTGAAGCTTTAACCCATGGTGGCATCGCCAATGAAACACGTGTTGATTTAGAATGGATCGAATCTGATCGCTTAGAACGCGTTTCTCCTCGCCTTTTGCTTGCAGGCGCCGACGGCATTCTTATTCCTGGTGGTTTCGGCGAACGTGGCGCAAATGGCAAAATGATTGCCATTCAATATGCACGCGAAAATAAAATTCCTTTGTTTGGGATTTGTTTTGGTCTTCAAATGGCAATGGTTGAAGCTGCAAGAAACCTTTTAGGGCTTAAAAATGCAGGCACTACTGAATTTGGACCTTGTGAAGATCCAATCGTTGGCCTTATGACTGAGTGGCAAAAAGATGGTGCGACTGAAAAACGTCATGCTGAAGGTTTAATGGGTGGCACAATGCGTTTAGGCGCCTATCCATGTCAAATTCAACCAGGTACCCTTGCGCATCGTGTATATGGTGAAACATTAATTCACGAACGTCATCGCCATCGCTATGAAGTCAATATTGCTTACCGTGAAGCACTTGAAAAAGTAGGTCTTATATTTTCAGGTATGTCACCCGATGGAAAATTGCCAGAAATTATGGAATATAAAGACCATCCTTGGTTTATTACTGTACAATTTCATCCTGAACTAAAATCACGTCCTTTTGCACCACATCCCCTTTTTACATCTTTTGTTAAAGCGGCCCTTATTCAAAAACGAAATATCGTTTATACGACTCATGAAGGACAAAAAGAATGTCAAACAGCATAAATCAAATTAAAACGGTACAAGTCGGCAATTTTAAAATTGCCAATAACTTACCTTTGGTGATTATTGCAGGACCTTGTGTTCTTGAATCACGAGATCACGCTTTTGAAATGGCCTCTAAATTAAAAGAAATCACTCAAAAACTGGGCATTAGCCTCATTTTCAAATCCTCTTATGATAAAGCAAACCGAACCTCCATTGAAGGTGATCGTGGCATTGGCCTTGAAGAAAGCCTGCCAATTTTTGCAGAAATTCGTGAAAAGCTTCAATTACCTGTGATTACTGATGTTCATTTACCCGAACATTGCGCCATTGTTGCCAAAGTTGTTGATGTACTTCAAATACCAGCTTTCTTATGTCGTCAAACAGACCTTTTGATAGCAGCTGCCAAAACAGGCAAACCCCTTAACATTAAAAAGGGACAATTTTTAGCACCTTGGGATATGAAAAACGTTGTTAAAAAAGTCGAATCGGCAGGCAGTCACAATATTATGCTCTGTGAACGCGGCGCTTCTTTTGGTTATAACACATTAGTATCAGATATGCGTGCAATCCCCTATTTGGCACAAACTGGCTATCCTGTTGTTTTTGATGCAACCCATTCCGTTCAACAACCAGGTGGACATGGCACAAAAACGGGTGGACAACGCGAATTTGTAGAAGTTTTAGCGCGTGCAGCCGTGTCAGTAGGCGTTGCAGCCGTTTTTCTTGAAACACATCAAGATCCCGATAATGCGCCAAGCGATGGACCTAATATGGTGCCACTCCATAAAATGGAAGCACTTTTAAAGACACTAAAAGCATTTGATGCGATGGCTAAAAGCATACCATTGGCTGCTTAATTACCCATCTTATGGGCAAATTCGTCGTCAGAACTACGTTTCAGTCACTTGTTCTTTCTAGACTTTGCTCCATAATCTGCATAATAGCCTTAAGATAAAATATGATAGGAGGTTCTAATGTCTGCAATTGTTGATTTACGTGCACGTGAAATTCTTGATTCTCGAGGCAATCCAACAATCGAAGTTGATCTGATATTAGAATCTGGTGCTATGGGCAGAGCCTCGGTTCCCTCAGGAGCATCTTGTGGATCAGGGGAAGCAAAAGAACTTCGTGATAACGATTCAAAGCGTTATTGTGGTAAGGGCGTACTATCAGCCATTGATCAACTTCACGGCGAAATTTTTCAAGCCATAAGTGGTTTCGAAAGTGAAAATCAAAACGGTCTTGATACTCTTTTACGTCAATTAGATGGCACAAAATCCAAAGAAAAATTAGGCGCTAACGCAATTTTAGCTGTCAGTCTTGCTGCCTGCAAAGCAAGTGCAAGTGAATTTGAATTACCCCTCTATCAATATCTAGGTGGCATACGCGCACGTATTCTCCCCGTCCCTTTTATGAACATCCTCAATGGTGGGAAACATGCCAATAATGGTGTTGATATTCAAGAATTTATGATTGTTCCCCATAATGCAGATTCTTTTAAAGAATCTTTGCGTATGGGTACTGAAATCTTCCACACACTCCGATCCTATCTTGACGACAAAGGTTTTAACACAAACGTTGGTGATGAAGGTGGTTTTGCACCCACATTAAAAGAAAACAAACAAGCACTCGATTTTTTAATGGAAGCAATCACACGTGCTGGATATAGACCTAAAGATGACGTTTCGATTGCGCTTGATGTTGCTTCAAATGAATTTTATCAAAATGGTGCTTACACATTAAGCAATGAAGGCAAAACCCTATTTGCACCTGAAATAATAGATCTTTATGAAAGTTACATCAACCAATACCCTATTATCTCCATTGAGGACGGCCTTGCTGAAGATGATTGGCGCGGTTGGAAAGAATGTACGGAACGTCTTGGATCCAAAGTCCAGCTTGTTGGGGATGATCTATTCGTCACCAATTTAGAAAAGATTACACAAGGCATCACCCAAAATGTTGCAAATTCTGTTCTCATTAAATTAAACCAAATTGGCACTTTATCTGAAACGATGGATGCTGTTGAACTTGCACATAAAAATTCATATAAAACAATTATTTCTCATAGGTCAGGCGAAACTGAAGACACTTTTATTGCTGATTTATCTGTTGCCACACATTCAGGTCAAATTAAGACAGGCGCACCCTGCAGATCAGAACGTCTTGCCAAATATAATCAGCTTTTACGCATCGAAGAAGAATTAGGCACGAATGCTATTTTTGCAGGTCGTTGTGCATAGATGCACAATCTATGGGACAGAAAATTAAATTTCTTCGGTTTCACCTCTCCCCCTTATGGGAGAGGTCGGCGCGCAGCGACGGGTGAGGGGTATCTAAAGCGTTTACAAAAATAACACCATCACGCCATAATCTAAGCATTACCAAACAAATACTCATCTCTCCAAAATTGTAAAATACCCCTCACCCGCTCCCTTTAGTCGCGACCTCTCCCACAAGGGGAGAGGTCAAAAAACCCTTTTTTTGAAGAGCTTTTGGTAAAAAATTGTTTTCAGTTCTTAGAAATACGTTGCGGTGTATGAGAACGGGATAGTTAAAAATGGGCTTATTTTCATTTCTTGTCCCATAGATTAACTATTTCGTGAAATCAATCCCCATTTCTTTGTAATGACTTGGATTATCTTGCCAATTTTCACGCACACGAATAAATAAATAAAGATGAATTTTAACACCATAATGGACTTCAAGTTCTTCACGTGATGTCTGACTGATTTCCTTAATCATACGGCCTTTTGCACCCAAAATCATGGCTTTATGACCAGCACGATCAATGGTAATCATTTGATTTATTTTGATCGATCCATTATCGAATTCTTCCCAAGATTCAGTCTCGACAGTTAATCCATAAGGAAGTTCTTCATGTAACTTCAAAAATAATTGTTCACGTGTAATTTCAGCTGCAAATAAACGATCCGTTAAATTCGATAATTGCCCTTCAGGGAAATGCCAAGGACCTGTCAATGCCTTCTCAGTTAGATGCTTTTTTAAATCACTCACGCCATCAGATGTTAAAGCTGATATCATGAAGATGGACTCAAATGTGCCACGCGTATGCAGAAAAGAAACAATTTCAAGAAGTTTTACTTTAGCAATCAAATCAATTTTATTTAAAACCAATATCTTAGGTTTTTCCAGTTTCTTCAATTTTTCAAACAATTGAACATTGTCATGACTTTTATATTTCGCCGCATCAACCATAAGAACAATGGAATCAGCATCATAAGCGCCCTGCCAGGCGGCTTCTACCATGGCGCGTTGCAATCTTTTTTCAGGCTTAAAAATACCAGGCGTATCGATAAAAACAAGCTGCGTTTCAGCTTCGGTTAATACACCTAAAACGCGTGCACGTGTTGTTTGTACCTTTGGTGATACGATCGATACTTTGGTCCCAACAAAATTATTGATAAGCGTTGATTTACCGGCATTAGGTGCGCCTATAAGCGCCACAAAAGAACATTTGGTCGTCATTAATTAATTTCCTTAATTATATTTTCAAGATTATTTAGTACTTGTTGCGCAGCCTTATGCTCTGCAACTTTTTTTGAATTACCTTCACCTTGAGCAGGCAAAAACCCCTCCCCTTTAACTTCAACCACAAAAATTGGATTGTGCAACGCACCTTTTGTTTCAACAAGATCATAAGAGGGCAACGGCGATCCTTGTGCCTGCAACCATTCTTGTAAAGCTGATTTGGGATCTTTGGGCGGTGTCTGATGTCCTTGAATATATGACATCCAATGTTTTTCTATAAATTCGCGTGTTTTTTCAAGTCCAGCATCAAGATAAAGCGCTGCAATCACTGATTCAACGATATCGGCGAGACTTGACGCACTATTTTTAAGAGCTTCTTCACTCACGCCAGGCAATACAAAAAGAAATTGCGCCAAATTCAGTTTTTGTGAAATTTCTGCCAGCATATCCATACATACTAAAGCAGTAAACCTTCGTGCAATTTTACCCTCGGGTTCATTAGGAAATAATTTCAAAAGCGTTTCAGACACCAGAAGACCCAATACGCGATCACCCAAAAATTCGAGTCGCTGATAATTACGCGCGCCTGATGCTTTTAAGTAGGAACAGCTTGGATGCAAAAAAGCCTCTTCAAAAAGAACAACATTTTGAATAGGCCAATCAAGAAGAGTCGATAATTTTTTAATTTGTTTTTCAGTAAATTTAAAATTCAAGTAGTTCAATTCCTTTGTGTTTTATTGAATAGGATTAATACATAATTTTCTAACATCATGAAAGTATACTTTCTAATGACGAACTATCCTGGATCGTCATCGCGAACCCCCGCAGGGGGTGTGGCGATCTCAATTTTTCAAGGAGATTGCCACGGAGCTGCGCCCCTCGCAATGACGAAAAAAAGAATTATTAATATTATGAGGCAAAGTCTAGAAAGATCGAGAACCGGCGCGGAATGTACTTTAGGTACATGAGCACCGGAAGCGCAGAACTGACGACGAATTTGCCCATAATATTAATAATTATCAACGAATCGGTGACATAATTCTGTCAAACCTAATCGCTGATGGCCATTTCCAGATTTGCCAAATATCGGCGTCTTCTAAAGAAAACCATTTAATCGACGCGCGACCAATAACATATTGTTTTGGGATGTAACCAATATTTGATGGTCTTACATCACGTAAATAACGACTATCGCCAGAATGATCTCGATTATCACCAATACCCATATAATGCCCTTCAGGCACGACATATTCTTGTGTATTATTCGCAATCTTTATATAAGGGTTCGATGGGTTTTGGTAATCAGGTTCTTGGATAATTTCATAACTTTTGCCTCCAGGCAAGGTTTCACGATATTTATCCATGCGTCTTATTTCGCCTGTATTTTCAACATGATACAAATACTCACCTATCTTCTCGCGCTTACAAGCTTCACCATTGATATGAAGAATACCTTCTTTAAGTTGGATACGATCACCTGGCATCCCAATAAAGCGTTTAATATAATCTTTATCATGGTCTGGGATACGGAAAACAACCACTTCACCACGTTCGATAGGACGATCAAAAAAACGACCTTCAAAGGGTGGAAATCCAAAAGGAAAAGCGTAACGCCCATAACCATAGGAAAATTTATTAACAAAAAGATAATCACCTACAAGCAAATTAGGGACCATAGAAGAGCTAGGAATACGGAAGGGTTCAAATAAAAAGGAACGAAAGGCAATAGCGATAAGCCCTGCCCAAAATATAACGTTAATCCATTCAACAATAACTTTTCTCATGGGATGACCTTTAAGTTTGCTGCGACTATTTGCATATTGTTAAAAATGGTGCCGCCGGCGCGGATCGAACGCGCGACCTCACCCTTACCAAGGGTGTGCTCTACCACTGAGCCACGGCGGCATGTATTCTGTTTGTCACAGATAAAGGCGACATTGCCATAAAATTTCAAAAAAATCAAGCGGAACCTTTAAAATTTAGAAAAAACAACAATCAAAAATTCAACCTTTTTTTTGAATAGATATTAAAACAATGCTAAGATCAAAGTTAATCTGTTAATTATTTTTTTATAAGGCTAAAAAATGAAAAATTTTGTTTCTTTCGTAACACTTTCGTTATTCATTTCATGTTCAACGCATGCTATGGAAAATGATCAATCAACTTTAGAAGATGGCGAACTTGCCTATCTTTTATCAATTCCTGATGAAGATACACAACCTGAAATCTCCAGCGCAAACAATACAACAATATCTGCTGAAAGCGATCGATCAACTATAGAAGACACCGAACTTGCACCTCTTTTATCAATTCCTGACGTGGATACACAACCCGAAAACAATTCAACAATATCTGCTGAAATAGAATCACCTGACACATCAAATGACGTTTTAATCGCACAGATTTTAGTTGAGCCCCCCTTATATCAAAAGCCTATTCAAGAAATACACCCTATTGACCTTCCAAATGAATACATCCCAATATGGATACGTTTAGAAGACAAAATGATGATGCTTATTTCTAATGAACAGATGCTCTTAATTACACAATTTAAAGAAATAGATCAAAAATTACGCAGTATTCCGAATAATTCTAATGTCCATGTTCTTGATGCCTATATTTTTGGTGCCGAGAATAAAATTCAAGATCTTGCAAACATAGGAGCTGCATTAGACATTGATAATCCTCATCACAGTCTTCAAGAAATCGGCATACAAATGATTAACTTTATAGATCAACATGCTGATTTATTTGTGGGCTATCAATACGAAAAAGACATTGTTTCAACAGATAGTTTAAAAGCTTATTTGCATGCGCATTTCAATCAAATGGACCAGGAAATAGCAGCAAAAAATTGTCCAAATGCTCAAATTATTTGGTCACGCGCCTTTAGTCTTGCTTTAGAATTATTCATTCATGAGAATGATTTTGACGCCCTCAAAATGCTATATGATGCTGCGATTGAAGGACACTTAACCAAAGGTGGATGTCTTGCAGGCCGCATAAATAGAGGTTTTGTTCTTTATGTTTCTTTATTAGGCAAAAATGGATTTGGGAACATCTATAGTTGATAGACATTGGAAGGATACATCGTCACGTCTCACTCATTTATACAGGGATACACTTCGCTCGTTGTTCCTTGTCTACTTCTCAAGTCTATCAACTATAATAGACTTCATTAGAAACTCTACTATAGTGAAACAACTCGAAAACACTACAATCTCCTACGCCCCTGCTTCCATATCATTGCGCATAAGTAGGGGAAAATATTTATATTTAGTATAATTTTTGAGATAATGCTTTCTTTTTGGAGAGCATTATTCATATTGTGTACGTAAAAGAACCCTTGGTTTTCCGTCGTTGCGATGAGTCGAAGACAAAGAAGCAATCTAGAAAATAACCTTTCAATCACTATAAATGTTTATTTTTTTGACTAGATTGCCACACCCCCTACGGGGGTTCGCAATGACGATGCTCGTTTATTTACTTATTAACTCAATTAGTTGAGCAGAAATTCAAAAATTTTAATTGCAAAATTCGCTTAAACCAAAAATTACGCAACATGTTCATTCTTTGATTGCTCAATATTTTCTTGAATTTCAAGTATAATATCTTGCAATCTGACCGTAAAACTAGCCATATGATTTGATATATCACTTGCAGCATTTTGTACATCTTGCGCTATTGTTTGTGTTTCAAGAACTTCATTAGAAATCAATGCCATGTTTTCTGAAACCTCATCTGTATTGTGTGCAGCTACTTGAATTGAATGCGCAATTTCATTCGTTGCTGCTTTTTGTTGCTCAACCGCACTTGAAACGTTAATTGCCACTTCATCAATTTGCACAATAGCCTGATTGATCGCTTCAATATCGTTCACAGCACTTTTTGTTGCGTGCTGCATATCTGAAATTTGCTTTGATATTTCTTCTGTTGCTTTTGCTGTTTGATGTGCAAGACCCTTTACTTCAGATGCAACGACTGCAAAACCTTGACCTGCTTCACCTGCCCTTGCTGCTTCAATTGTTGCATTTAACGCAAGCAAATTTGTTTGATTGGCAATTGTTGATATAAGTTTTACAACTTCACCAATGCGATCTGCATTTTCAACAAGTTTTTTAAATGTTTCATTTGTTTTAATCGCTTGAAGCGATGCTTCATTCGTCGCTTTCTTTGAAAATGTCACAAGATTGCCAATTTCACTGCTCGATGACGCAAGCTCTTCAGTCGCTGCGGCCACTGTCTGCGTATTTTCAGCCGCCATGCGCGCTGACTTTGTAACAAGCATACTTTTTTCATTTAGACGCTCCGACGCTTGAAGCATATACTCTGCAACACCAACCATATGCTTACCACTTGAATCAAATTGTTTGCTTGCGTAATTAATTTCTTGATTAAACTGAACAGAAATATTTTGAATTTGCTCTTGAAGTTGCTTTCGATTATTCATAATGCGTTGATTAAATGCATTCATTTTATCCATCGCAAGTACATTTTGCCTAAATTGCTCAAGAGGAAGTGCCATTTTACCAATTTCATCATTTTGGTTTTCTGTAAGAATTACACCATCTATATTACCCTTCAATAACTCAGTCATAGAATTGATAATATTTTCAATAGGTTTAGTGATTTTACGTCTTACAAAATAAACAGACACTAAAATGAAAAAAACTAGACATATTAAGCAAATAAACAGAGTATAATTTCGCAAAGTATCAACTGATGCAAAAATTTCGTCTTTATTTGCTTCTGCAACAATACCCCATTTTGTTCCCAATATCTCAATGTGATCATAAGCCACCAACATTTCAAGAGAACGATAATTTGTATAAAAATCAATGCCTGGTTTTTGTGTTAAAGCATGATTTACAAGATCATCACTAATCTTTTGCTTTAAAATAGTGCTGTTTTTTGTAAAACGCGATTGTGTGCGCATAAAGCTATCGCCACCAAAAAGATAAACCTCTCCATCCTTGCCCATGCCATCATTAAATTGAACTGCCTGATTAAGTCGCTCAACAGGCATTTGGAATGCAATTACACCAATTGTTTTATTTTCTTTATTAATTATAGGTTTTGCAATAAAACTAGCGGGCTTATTATACGACGGAAGGTAAGGCGCAAAGTCACTAAAAAAAGTTTTTACAGGATCTGTTGAATTTCTCGCGTCCCTATAAACTCTTGCAATATCCGTATCTTTCCATTTGCCATTAAGCAAATTTGATCCGAAATCAAGCTCTTTAAAAACGGTGTAAACAATATTACCATCCATATCAATTAAAAAAATATCATAGTAATCGCGCTCTTTTAAAAAGGAACGCAACCAAGGGTGATATTCCTTATGAAATTGACTATAGACAGAATCATCACTTGCAAAATCTAGATATTCTTTTTTTCCAACAGGATTAGGATTATTCGTAATATAAGCTTGTTGTAATTTTTCGCCAGTTTGGGGCCCCATTTCCTGCCAAGCTTTCTGATAATCCTGAAAAGCTTGATGAATGAAAGGATTTTGGGATTGAAAAGATAAATCTTGTTGAATAAGACTCAAATAATCATTCAAATTTTTCTTACGATTTTGAAGAAGTGATTCTAATTTTTCTTCAACACCATCTTGGATAATATTTTTAGCACTAAAATATCCAACTAATCCGATACTTAGCCCAGTTACTAAGATCGTTGCAATTATTAAGATTAGTATTTTTTTTGATAAAGAAGTACCCTGAACCATTATTATCTCCCCTTTTATAATAGTATTCAGGATTTTTTAATAATTGTCTACATCAGGAATTGTATGGGGGACACAAATACCCTTTTGGCGAGAGTGTAAATATTTCATAACCATTAGACGTTACGCCGATTGTATGTTCGAATTGAGCAGATAAAGATTTGTCTCGTGTAACTGCAGTCCAATCATCACTCAGCACTTTAACGTCATAATTTCCGGCATTGATCATCGGTTCTATTGTAAAAAACATGCCTTCTTGAAGTTTCATGCCTGTATTTTTACGTCCATAATGCAGTACTGTGATATGTGGGTCGTGAAAAATTTGTCCAATCCCATGACCGCAAAAATCACGCACAACAGAAAAACGTTGTTTTTCTGCATGTTCTTGAATGACGTGCCCAATGTCACCTAATGTAATACCAGGACGCACAATTTCAATCGCACGCATCATACATTCATATGTCACATCAATTAGCTTTTTAGCTTTAACACCAACTTTACCAACATAGAACATACGACTTGTATCGCCATACCAGCCGTTAAGAATGACAGTCACATCAATATTAATGATATCACCATCAACTAATTTTTTTGGTCCAGGGATGCCATGACAAACAACATGGTTGACAGACGTACAAATCGATTTTGGAAAACCACGATAATTTAAAGGTGCTGGAATTGCATTATGCGCAATAATAAAATCATGACAAAGCTGATTAAGTTCTTCAGTTGTAACACCAGGAACAACATAAGGTGTAATGTAATCAAGCACTTCTGCAGCCAGTTTCCCGGCTGCACGCATTTCGACAAAATCTGCTTCATTATGAAGAATTAGATTTTTATAAGCATATTTGGACATTTATTCTCTCTTAGATGAACTGTCTCAAAAATAACCTATTTTTTTAATTCCGGATAGCATCAAAATTTAATTTAACCCAAGCCGGATTAGGTGCTAACAAAGATTTACTTTTCAGCTCAGCTATAGATCTTTTATGCGTAGGAGATTCTTTAAGATCAGGCACAAGTTGATTTTTTTTATAATAACGGAGACAATCTTCATAACGCGAAATAAAATTATCAAGATAAGATCTTGTAACGTTTGGATCTTTAATGACAATTAAATTTTCTACATTACGTATATCGGCAGCTGCAGATAAATTATAAGATCCTGTAATTGTAGTCTCTTCATCAACAATGATAACTTTATTATGAGCAAGCGTCGCATTTACATCAGCGTAAACTTTAATATCTTTTTCATCAAGTGAAGAAATTTTTGAATACGAAACCAAAAGTTGTGAATTATCAACAAGAACTTTGACCTCAACGCCTGCGTTATGCGCTTCAATCAATGCATTTGCAATTGGTGTTGAAGATAATACATAAGCCTGCACATAGATTGATTTTTTAGCATTTCTAAAAATTGATACTAAAAAATCCCCACATTTTTGTTGCGGCGTAAAACATGTTTGCCATTTTGAATCCGATGTAAAACTTTCAGCACCTAACGTAACATCTTTACGTTCAATAGGTTTTCTTTTTTTTCTGTGCGCTTTAATAAGCTGTTTCATATAAGTCTGTTGAGCCAAATTTTCTTTATATTTTGAAGTTAATTCTTCTGTTGACGCAAAAAAACTTAATTCGTCTTGCTCACTAATTCTTTGTCTCTTCTTAGGAGGCAGTAATTCATCACAATTTTCAAGCGTAATATCTTTTAAATTTTCTTTATCGTCGTCGCCTACAGCATAAGCACTTACAGCAGAAAAAAATAAAATTAAACCAATAATGCCAGATTTTATAAACATGTTTTCATCTTCACTCAAAAAAAATTAAATAGGTAAGGAAGAATGACATTAGATAAATTAAAAATCAAACACTATTTTGATATTAAACTATAAAAAAGTAAAAAATTTTATAAATTAATTTTTATGAATTAATACATTCCATTGATTTTACTAAAAAAATTATTATCTATTTGAAAAATAATAATAAATTAAATAATTTATAAAAAACAATATGTTAAAATTGTTTAAAAAATTATTAATGCTTTATGAAAAGATTTTATAAAAATGATTGTTGATTTTAAAGGATAAAATTACTTTTAGATTTTTATATGTTAATATATTTTACTACACATAAAATTTTAATTAGTATTTTCAACAAGTTAATATTTATTGCACCTAACAATGTGAAACATCAATATCACTGTTTTCAAAAAACACGTTTAATGATAGTTTTCAGCGTTGTAAAAATTTAAGGATATCCCCATGAAAAATAAAAAAATATTTGCATTAGTCGTATTAGGAAACATCATTGATTATTATGATTTTTTGTTGTTTGCTCATTTAGGTTACATTATTACGCCTTTTTTCATCCCTAATTTATCCTCCACAGAAGTGCATCTGCTAAGTTTGCTTTTATTTGCGCTCCCTTTTGTTATACGCCCTATAGGTGGTTATATTTTTGGCCGTATGTCAGATTTAAAAGGCCGTCATCAAGCACTTACAGCTTCTTTGAAATGGGCAAGTATCGCAACTTTTGGCCTTGCCTTTTTACCTTCTTACGAATATGGCGGTATCATTTGTGCTTTTTTATTTGTTTTTTTGCGCGCGCTTCAAGGCCTTTCATTGGGTGGTGAATACCCAATAGCAGGCACCTATTTAATGGAGCAATATAAAGATAATCAAGGACTTATAAGCGGCATTCTTGTTGCATCTGGCACAATTGGAAGTCTTATTGCTTTCAGCTTTGCTTGGCTCTATATCAATAATTATGTAACAGGTGAATCTTGGCGCATCTTTTTCATCATTGGTGGCATTGTGACGTTTGCGAGTTATTTTTTGCGCAAACAACTAAGCACCCACTTAAAATCGAGTGTAGAAATAAAACAAATCTCTATCCCCTATTCAAAATCAATCTTAACCGTTCTTTTAATAGGAATAATGGTTGGCCTTACTGTCTGGTTACCCATGACATATTCCAATTTTTATTTAACTAAAATATTAGGTGCAAATACAAATATTGGCTTAATGGCAACCCTGATATGCTTGTTGCTTTATATTATCCTCAATCCATTTTTTGGAAAAATTTCAGATCTATATTCAGCCAAAACAATCATGACAATCGCATCCCTTATAGTCATTCCATTAAGTTGTTTAGGTTTTTATCTCATTCAACAGCAAAACCTTTGGGGACAAGTCTTTTTAACTATCGCTGCTGCATGTTTTGGAGCCCCCATTCACGTTTTAATGAATCAACTTTTTGATCCAAAAAACAGAAGCCGTCATATTAATTTATTGTTTATGAGTGGCACCGCCATTGGTAGTTTAGCGCCAAGTCTTTCGGGGCATCTGGTTGATCGTTATCAAATAGAATACACACCCGTGATTATAGTTTCTTGTGTAAGTTTTTTTACTTTTATAATCTTTAGCCTTACATTGTTTAAAAACAAACAACTTAATATTATAGAAGAAAAAATCAGATAGGGTTGCCATGGATTTTATGGTATAACTAAATAAGTAAATAATTTATTAAACTTAGGATTTTTTAATTATGGAAAATAAAGACCAAAAATTAATACCACCACCATATGAGCCCACCTTACGCATGATTGCTATGCCTAAAGACACAAATGCCAATGGCAATATTTTTGGTGGATGGCTTGTATCACTTATGGATATGGCCGCAGGTAGCGCTGCATGGCGACGCGCAAACGGACCCGCTGTAACCGTTGCAATTGAAAAAATGGAATTTCATCAACCTGTTTTTGTAGGCGATGAAGTAAGTTGTTACACACATATTGAACGTGTTGGAAAAACATCTTTAACCATTAAAGTTGAATCATGGGTCCGCAAAAGATTTTCAGCAACCAATTGGGTGAAAGTCACACAAGGCACTTTCATTTTTGTTGCCATTGACGAAAATCATAAACCAAGATTGATTCCTGCTGAGGCTGAGTAAACCTTTTTTAAAACGTTTCACTGCTCAAAGTCAAGTAAGTAGGAACACAAGACGACCTTCCATGCCGAATCTTCTATCACACACCTTATATTAAATAATGACTGTGTTACACAAATAGAAAAAAATTAAAAAAAGCGCTGAACACAGAAAAAGCTCCAACTATTTGCATCAACATACGACCAACCAGCAAGCTGCTATCAATTGCTTCTGTTAAACACTGGAAACATATTTTTGGGTATTCTTCCACAGGACTCCTTAATGATTTTATATTAATTTTTTATATCTTGCCGCAGTATCATAAATTTTTTTGAATATTTACTAAAAATTAATAATTATACCCTAATATTATTATATGAGGGCCTGTTTCATCATGAAACAGACAAATACCAAAAACAACATTCGTAAATAAACGTAACAATATATTATAGTGAGGAGTCTGTAGGATGAAGAAATGTTTGTTTTTTTTAGGAATCTCAAGTTTTATGATTACCAACATTCCTGCATATGCTACTGGGCATAATCAAGGATATATGCTTGCCGCTTACACACAAGATGATCTAACTGATTTGAATAAGTCACTCTTGCCGTTTAAGGGAGCTGAATTTTTTGCTGGTTCAACAACACAGCAGCAGTTGTTTAGAATTATAGGTAATGATATTGAGAATTTGAATAATATTGCCAACCAACTGGAAAACCCTGGGGAAGAAAATGTGCTCCAGCTTGTAAACGATTATCATGAATTAATTAGAAAGATATTGAGTTCTGTAAAATCACGAATGAGCCGACTCATACAAAAAGAGCTATTTGAGGTTCATCGAGGTGTTCCAGGTCCTCTTTTTGCTAGAATAGAAAAAGATATGACTCCAATTATCAAGAACCATTTCAAAGAAATTCTTCGCTCTAAAAGAGATTTCGCAAGTCAACTTGAGCATCTCTCCAATCTTCTGGCTAACATAGGTCACACTACCTTCAAAGAACATATAGAGGGGGTAAGAGAATCCTGTGCAGCAGATAATACTTGTAATCAGGGAGGAACACTAGGCCTATTTATATCAAACGAAAATAATCTGCCAGTTTTAGACATTTTGATTGCGGCTTTAAAACATGAAGAACAATTGAAAGAATATATTCAGACCCCTTCTTAACAAGGAAAGATAAACGTCCTAATCGGCTTCAAAACTTTGTGAAACCGATTAGGACGGGTATTAACAGGCATTACTTTTTCGCAGAGGCTACCCACCAGAAGGAACATTGTGAGGGCGCATACGTCATAGATTTAACGAAAGGGGCATCATAGTGCTCGTTATCATTTGCTTTAAATTCAACAACATTAAATACTTTTGTTAACGCACTTTGAATTTTTTGTACACGCAACCCATCAAAATAAGCTCCCAACTCTGGACGCAACGCGTTAAATGTATTAACCATCGGCATATCCATCATCTGATTTTGCAAGCCTACCAATTCTATATATTTCGCTGAATTCTCATAAAAATCTTGATTATCCCAGACCTTATCTTCTAACTTTGTGTTAAAATAGATTTTGCAAAAAGGATCCCGGACATTTGGAAACGCCCGCAAAGGTAAAGAATTTTGTCCTATCTCCACAAAAAAGACTTCCTCGCCTTGTTCCCATTTTTCTTGTTTTTTCCAAGGTGCCTGTAGAGCCGATAATGTGGAGCCCGCAGAAAATGAACCGCTACAAGTCGAATAAACATTACATGGAATATGTTCAAAAAGAAGAGCAGTATCCTCACCTGGCGCAACCCAGTCTATTAATTTGTTTAAAACATTCATATTTATGATATAACAAGATACGCCAGAATCAATAACAACCAATTTAAATTTTTCGGTCAGCTGATTCGCGGCAGTATTGTCAATAAAATCAATTAAATCTTCAATTGTGAGTATAATATCATTACTCGATTTAGATTCTCTTTGAGCACAATCCAGAAATACCCAATGTGTTTGTTCATTGACAAGATTCTTTGGGCCTATAGAACCCGTATTATTGCTATCGGCTCCTTGCTCTTCCGTTCTTCCAATAAATAATGCATTATTACCTTCTGGATCTAATGCAAGTTGTTCAAGTTGATTTTTTACGGATTGATGTATATAGGCCCTATACTCATCTTCTTGCTCTTGATCAAATATCAATATAGAATCTTTGCCCGCGAAAGACAGGCTAGTCTGAAAAATAACGCTTAATATCGACAGAACATAAAATATTTGTTTTTTCATAAAAAAGTCCTTTTAAAAAATAAATCCTAAATAGAAAGCCTATAAAATAAACAGATAAGGATTTTGAAAGACCTACCAATCCCATATGCAACAAGGGCATGATCTAATCTTTCAAAGTACTCTCTATTATTTACTTTTTCAAGTCAAATGCTTCTAAAAGTTCATCGCACCTCTCCAACGAAGAAACTAATAAATCCAGAAGAAGATTATCCTCCCAAATAATTCGTTGAAGAAATCCTTCATCGCAGAATTCTCGATTGCGAAGTGATTGCTGATGCTCTGATATTTTGTCTTTAAATCTAGTGTTTCCTAATTTTGCCATAGCATTCGCTAATTGGATTATTTTTTGCTGAAGACCGAAAGTTGTTCCAATAATTTTTTTGAAATTCTTATTAAAAATATCAGACAGATCATTTTCTAACCGTTGAGCTAAATAATAAGGCGCCTGATGGACATCAGTCAACAACGTTTTTCCCATATTGTTAGCATTTTCATAGGATTGGTAATAAATCTTATTTAAAATTAATTCTTTATATTTGTTAACAAAATTAAGATCTGTATTTACGTTTTTCTCTTCTTGTAAAGCATAATCATTAACATGTTGTTCTAAATCACAAATAGAAGCTTCTATTTCTTGTTGACCTTGCTTAAAAACAATACGCGTACCAAAAAAATCAGTAATAATATTTTTTTTAATAATAACAGGCGCTGCATTTACATCAGTTACGCTAAAAATATTGATTGTAAAAATATTTAAAAAAATAATTGCTGATAAACAAATTAAATTTTTTCTCATAACAGACTCCAATACGTTTTTAATAATTTTATAATAAACTAATATTTAAAAAAAGCAATAATTTTATATTATTATTTTAAAACAATTTTAATTAATTTACAAACCATGCATAAATCTTATTTTAAAATTAAAAAAATATACTTTATTTTAATGTTCTACGCAATTAAAGTCTAAAAATTATGAAAAGTTGATAAAAAATATTGAGCACATAAAAGATTTTCAGCAACCAATTGGGTGAAAGTCACACAAGGCACCTTTATTTTTGTTGCTATTGATGAAAACCATAAGCCACGATTGATTCCTGCTGAAGCTGAGTAAAATTAATTTAAACATATTAAAATTCAATATGCCTCCTATTGAATTTATATCAAGTCCATGTTATTTAATAAAAAATCTAGTAGTACGAACTCAGAAATTAAAACAACCCAATAAATTCCGAGTTCGTATACGACACTATACCACCATAATAAGCAATTGGAAAAAATAATGAAAAAAATACTATTCATCGCCATTGTCATGTTAAATACATTTTCATTTCAAGCAAAAGCAGATTTAACACAAGAAGAAAAAGAAACAATCTTAAATAATTTTTTATCAAAGACATCAGAAGACATTAATGCGTTTTTTTTAAATCTTTATCAAAACAAATCCATAGAATCATCTTTGATAAAAGCTACATCAGATTGTCTCCAAATAATGATATCAAAAGGCGACCAAATACGAATTTGGAATCCTGAAGATAATATTTGTAAAGCAATATCACGACTTATCGTAAATAATTTTGAACAATTATGCTCATCTTTAACATGGCTTACAAATTTAAATTTACCTTCTTGCAATATTTCATCATTGCCCCGTAATTTTAACAATTTAAGCAAATTAAAGGAACTTTATTTGAATGAAAACCATATCACCACCATACCTAAAGAAATAGGAGAATTAACCAGCTTAAAAGCACTTAATTTTTCAGGTAACAACCTTGAAACCATACATGAAAATATAGGACAACTCTCCAACCTAACATATCTTGATCTATCCAATAATCCAAACCTTCGTTATTTGCCAGAATCTTTAAAAAGATTGGCTGATTCTATTACCCACTTAAATTTAAAAAACACAAATATTCAATACTTTAGTGAAGGTAGATTTCTAGGAAAACATGAATTACAAAAAATTTTTGGAGATCGTGTCGTTTTTTCCTGTGAAGAGGATGGCGAAAACACCATCGTTGAACCCAACAATTTTTCCTGGGAAGAAGAAGACGAAAACCTCAACGAAACCACCGCCACTGAATTTGACGATGAATTTGACGATTCTTTGTTTCGTTAATTCCTCGTCCTCTTTCACACTATAGGATTGCGCTTTTCCTAAAACCTAGGCAAGATCAACCTATACAAAAACATGGGGTAACTCCAGCCCCCCCTGCTACGCCCCGCGACTTGATCGCGGGGTCCATGCTAAAAAAGTAAAATGATGAATATATATCTTTACTTTTTAACAAGTTTTATGGATCCCGCGATCAAGTCCTGAGAGATCCACACGAAATTCACTCAAAGGGGCAAGCCTCTGAATGAACGGTTACTATCATTTGATAAAGCAATTTTAATATGTTATTAAATGATTTTTTTAAAATATGTAATCCCTTTTTAAGGGCTTCTCTACCTA